>JAIUMT010000179.1 GCA_022565415.1 Balneolales bacterium
TCGACAATCGCGACATCTGATGAAAATTCACCGCGGGGAATTGAAGTCCCGGGAAGCCAAATTTGATGGTTCCTTCAATTCGGATGTCGACCGGAAGCCAGAAATCCTGACCAAAATTCGAGAACTGCTGCCTGTACCAAAGTCCGAATTCTTGTATCGGAGGCGGAAACATAACCGAGTCGCCCGGACGTAAATCCACCTCGAGCAGTGCATAGACCTCGCTCAGAACGGCAATTCTACCTTCGAATGTGGGTTGAAGCCGGCGTCGTGGCGTTACCGAAATGTCGTAAACCGTGTGACCGTCCAGTTCGCGAAATCCCTCCAACTTGAAATGGTAGTAGCGCAACGCATCGGGATGCGTAACCCCGACGAGATCAAATCCGGATATCGAAATATTGTCGTCGTAGAAGTTCGGGAGCAGGGTCGCTCCGGCGAAATTCTGGGAAATATCCATGTTTGAGGTTTGCTGCCGATGCACGAGCACTTCCCGGGAACCGCGCCGTTTGTCCCAGTAAACGCGGGAAACACTTTCTGTGATGGAGACAATTCCGGTGTCATTTTCCAGGCGCTGACGTGTGTACGCTTCGGCGACGTACGAGTCGAGCATGTCGCGCCAGATGGGTTTCCGGGCAATCACTTCGCGCATAATTCGAATCGCGGGATCTTCGCCTGTCACCACAATTTCGCCCATCGAAACCGGCGTGGGCACTAATTGAACGACGATGGGTTCGGCGGATGGGGCATCGATTGCAATTCGCTGTGATTCATAGCCAATGAACCTGACTACAATGGTGACGGGCATGCTTCTGGTGCGAATCATGAACTCGCCGTTGGTGTTTGTGATGGTGCCAGTGTAAGTGTGTTCGACCTGGACGGTGGCGGCATAAAGGGGGCTGCCGGATTGTGCGTCGAAAATTTGTCCAGAAATAGAGTAGGTGATGCCCTCTCGCGAGGTGGGGCTATTGGTTAGAGAATCAATTGAAATGACGGAGGTGTGGAGTTCTCGAATTTTCTCGGGCGAATTGTAGATTTCGCCTTTATGTGAGTCTCGTGAACCATAAATGACTATATGGTCACTAATTTCGCCATGAGTATCTGATTGGTAAATACCTCCGCTCTCATGTGATACCTTCGAGTTTAACGAAACTCCAGTATTCTTGGAATTATACATGCAGTGGAAGTCATTGTTTGACCGAGCTAGAATAGTGACCGACATGTCACTCGGGTTCCCATAAGCATTGGTCCCGTGATGGTCTTCAATTTCACGTGATTTACTCACCACAGTAGACACATCTTCGTATTCCCTGTAAGTATTGAAGCCATGGGAGTCTATAGTTGGCTGCGAACCACAAGTGACCATAGGGTCATTTAATGTTTCCAAAGCTTCCAACGGGGTAACTTGCTTTGCTAGCTGGCTGTGTGCGAGCAACGGCTGCATCAGCCCGAAAAAAACAAAAAGAACTACCGTAGAAACAATATTTACGCGAGATGAGTTTAAAAAATTTTGCATGTTCAGTTGATAACGTCAAATAGGATTTCCAAATTACATTACCAATACGTGATTCGTTAAAATAGTTTGTAATTTAATCGTTTTTGGTTCGTTTTTGACTGGAATGATAATATTAAATTAGTGAGAGTTTATTAGTGGATCCCCTCACACACGGACTCGTTGGCGCGCTCACGGCTCAGGCCGTTACCCGCCACAGGAGAATTCGTCCGACTCTAATCACCGGTTTTTTCGCCGCGCTTCTAGCCGACCTGGATATGTTCATTTACAGCGCTTCCGACCCGTTGCTGAATGTTGAAATCCATAGACAGTTTACGCATTCGTTGCTGTTTATTCCGGTTGGAGCTCTCGTTGCGACATTAATCATGTTTTGGTTTCAGAGAAGATATCTGAGCATGGCAGAGGTGTATGTAATCAGTTTTGTTGGCTTTGCGACCAGCGGACTGCTTGATGCGTTCACGAGTTATGGCACGCAGTTGTTTTGGCCGTTTTCGGATGTTCGCCTTGCTTGGAATGTGGTGTCGGTTGTGGAT
This sequence comes from Balneolales bacterium, assembly GCA_022565415.1. Taxonomy (GTDB): domain Bacteria; phylum Bacteroidota; class Rhodothermia; order Balneolales; family HLUCCA01; genus HLUCCA01. Next base: position 2,041 of record JAIUMT010000179.1, read on the forward strand.
CCGGTGATTACGATTGGTCTGATGGTGGCTTTTTATATGCTATTTCGTCCGGAGAGGCACTCGCTTGCTCCGCCGAGAACTTCAAAATGGGCCTACATTGGCATTGGCTGGCTGAGTTTCTTTCTACTTTTCGGGTACGTACAGCGGGAGCGGGCAAAATCTGCGACGCTGGATATCGCGCGGGAGCAGCAGCATATCATCGACAGGATGGTGATTAAGCCAACGCTCGGGAATCGCGTTTTGTGGCGATCGACGTACATCACGAACGATACTATTTATACGAACGGGGTTCGACTTCGGTACTTCGGCGAATCTGAAATATACAATGGAGAAAGTGCGCCATTGGTGACAATAAGCGATTTCGCGGCCCTTCACGGAACAGAGCATTATGAAGATTTGCTCCGTTTTGATCATTTGTCGGATGGATATCTTGTTCAACACCCCGACGAACCAGATGTAATCGGAGATGCCCGGTATTCTATGCTACCCACATCCTTAACACCGCTTTGGGGAATTCGGCTAGATAGCACCAACACAGATGAACATGTCGGATTCGACTATTTCCGCGATGCTAGTAAGGAAAATCGGTCTCAGCTGATTCGCATGTTACGCGGAGTTGAGTTGGAATAGGTTGACTCTGGAATGTCACATTACATGATAAGTGTATATAATTATTTATTTAATTGTGTATTCTTACTTAATGAAGTCATTAACTATTTTTCTGCTAGTTACCCTCGGGTTAACGATCTCATCTCAAGCTCAAGTACCGGATCTTCGAATAAACGAGTTTCTGGCAAGTAACTATTCCGGTATACAAGATATTGATGGAAATCGGCCTGATTGGATTGAACTATACAATGGCGGTCTCGACACGCTAATGTTAGGTGGATTCACGCTAACTGATGATCCCGACAATCCCACCATGTGGACATTTCCAGATCTATCTTTAAAGCCCGATTCCTATCTGCTCGTATTCGCTTCAAACAAAGATCGAACAACCGGCCCAGAGCTACACACTAATTTTGCTCTATCCATGTCTGGCGAATTTGTTGGAATCTATGATGCATCGGGCTCTGTTGTAGATTCCATATCCTTTGGTCAGCAGCAAACAGACATATCATATGGTCGGGCAACCGAGAATCCATCATACTTTGTTTTTTTCGACGAACCTACACCTGGTTTCGAAAACAGTACCGCTTATGCTGGTTTTACAACGCCACCATTAGTTGTTACTCCCGGCGGATTCTATGCGGGGTCAATATCCGTATCATTGTTACCAGCGGCTTCATCAGATGAAATCTATTACACGGTCGATGGCACGATTCCAGACATAAATTCAAATAAGTACGCCGGTTCTTTTACGATTACCGAAACAACTGCGCTACGTGTGGTGTCCATTGCACCCGGCGCTGTTCCAAGTCGTGTTTTAACACATACGTACTTTATAGACGAACAAGTGAATCTGCCTTTTATCTCGTTGGTAACCGATCCAGATCACTTGTTTAGTGATGAAACCGGAATTTACGTAACCGGCACCAACGGCATTACTGGAAATTGCGACAGTGTGACTCCCCGCAACACGAATCAAGATTGGGAAAGACCGGTAAATATTGAGTTATATGAGACGAATGGTCAGAACGCGCTCAATCAAGGTGCCGGAATAAAGATTTTCGGGGGATGTTCTCGCACCAGATATCCTCAAAAATCGTTCTCTTTATACGCGAGGCGCATGTATGGCGACTCCCGTTTTCGGTACCCACTATTTCCCGAGCGCCACATGACCGAATACGAATCGTTTAATTTAAGAAGTTCATCAGACGATCAGGTCTATACGATGCTGAGAGACGGTTTTTCGCAGCAAGTACTCAGGGAGTTTACGGATGTTGATTATGGTGCATATCGTCCGGCTGTAGTTTTCATAAATGGTGAATACTGGGGGATACACAACATTCGAGAACGCCAGAATCATGATTATTTAGCTGGGAATTACGGCGTAGACCCAGATAAAGTAACAATTTTGAAAAACAATGGTGAACCCGTGCGGGGTAATAGTGACGAGTATAAAGCCATGAGGGATTATGCTGTAAGCCGGGCTGTTTCTATGCCTGCTGTATATGAACACATCCGCACCTTGATGGACACCGACCAGTACATTGATTATCAGGCGGTCAATATATATATGTCTGAGGGAGACTGGCCGGGCAACAATATTCGATACTGGAAGTCATCAGAACCGCCATATGACCGATGGAGGTGGATTGTGTTCGACAGAGATCAGTCATTCTTGCTATCCAATTTGCACCGGAACTCGTTAGAAATGGCAACAAGTAGTACCGGAACAGGCTGGCCGAATCCACCATGGTCTACGGTGCTATTTCGAAGACTACTAACCAATGCAGAATTCAGAAATCAATTTATTCAGATATATGCGTATCAAATGAATACTACTTTTGAGCCTGAGCGCGTCATACGAATGATTGACTATTTCGAAGCGAACATAGCAGATGAAATGCCGAGGCATATTGAAAGGTGGGGCGGAAAGCGTGATGCTGATACCAGGGAGGAGTGGATTCCCCCGGCGGTTGAGTCTATGAGTGCTTGGCGCAATTTTGTGAGTCATATACGAACCTTTGCGGTTAACCGACCTGACGTAGCAGCCAATCACATGAAGTCGCACTTCAACATAGATGGTATGTCGGTGATGTCACTCGACTGGAATAATGTCGAGTATGGAGACATTTATTTATATAATAAGAACATCACCGAAGAGACTTCAACGGGGCGTTATTTCAATAATATTCCAATTAAACTCACGGCAGTTCCTAAAGACAGGCATGTTTTTTCGCACTGGGTAGAGATTGAAAATGGCATTGAAACCACATACAAAGACTCAATCATTACCGTTTCTTTCCAGAATGATGTCGAGTATGTGGCACATTTTGCGAAGTCAACCGACATTGAGATGCCCATCGATAATCTTCCTAGGGTTGTAAACTTGAATCAGAACTACCCGAATCCGTTTAATCCGACTACAACTATTCGCTACGATTTGCCTCAAAATGAACACGTTCGTTTGGCGGTTTATGACATACTTGGTCGAGAAGTGGCTGTTTTAGTTAATTCTGAGGTAGCTGCAGGATCGCATACGGTTCAGTTCAATGCAACCAGTTTAAGTAGTGGAATTTATATTTATCGTTTAGATGTAGGTGGATCATCACTCATTAGAAGCATGACGTTCGTCAAATAGAATCGTCAGTTGATCATTACATATATCCCAAACGGAAGTTCCTCATCATGCATTGGGACTTCACATATAATGGACAGCTACATGTGTATCGACTGCCTGGGTGGTGCATAATACAAAGTCTATAACGAAACGAGGCGTTTCAACGAATGTTTTCGGGAGTGATATGCCACCACCGCAACTACACAAACGTTGATTCAGATTGCCACAGCAATACGAGGGAGTATTTGATTCTGTTAAGCTACAGATCGTTTTCGCAAAACTATAGTTCGTATTATGATGTAAATTGTAATCGGAGAGATAACATTTGACTTATTGGCCCGGTAGTTCAACAGGATAGAACGATAGCCTCCTAAGCTTTAGATTTGGGTTCGAGCCCCGACCGGGTCACTCCTCCTACTTCAATAACGTCATTTTGCGCGTGAGTGACATTTGCGGAGTTTGAATTCGGTAAATGTACACGCCGCTCGATAGTCGCGATGCATCAAATTGTAGCTGATGTTCCCCTGCCGAACGCATTTCATCGACCAATACTGCCACTCTCTGACCAGTAACCGTATAGACTTCTACCCGAACCTGTGTCGATTCATTAAGTCGGTAACGAATTGTCGTTGTGGGATTAAATGGATTCGGATAATTCTGATCCAATTCCAATTTTTGGGGCAGTTCTCCGCTCAACCATTCCGCAGAAACGCCCGCTGCCGAAGTTATAGCAATATCGTCGAGGCGGAGCATATCTCTCGCCCCACTGTCGGCAGATAATCGCTCACCAGTAAAGTAATGCTTCCATCGAACCTGAACATAGGGCTGTCCGACCGCTTCTTCTGGCAACGATATATCGTTGAATCGCTGTGTGTGACCTGCTGTCGCATTTCGTTTGTATTCAACTGGATTTCCACTTGCATCAAGTACATCAATCCAGTTTCCAGTGGTTCCAACTCGATACTGCAATCGCAGATTGTATGCCCTGGAGTTCGGAATCAAGGTTCCCGCTAGAAACGATACATACACGTCTTCCACGGCACGTGTATCAATTGCCGCTACAACTGCACCGAGATCTCGTCCTCGACCTGTATTAATTAACGAAATACCGTCGTCGCCTAAGCCATTCAAGCGCGTGCGACCCGTTAATTTGTATGGAAACCCAATCTTGTCGGCATCATTGCTGTGATATTCGTTGTCGGCCATGCTAGTGAACGGAATAAAGTATGGGATGTCTACTTCGTCGAACAGTCCGGGATCGTCCATTGCGCTTTGTAAAAACACCATGCTTGTCGGGAAAACACCTTCCTCGTTATTTTCATCCCATTGGGCAAACTCAAAATCGGAGGATGCCATCACGTGCGCAACCGGATGTCGCGGATCTGGCGTGTCGACCGACTCAAAAACCGGCTCAACAGTCGTATTTTGCGTTAAGGCAATCTCCA
>JAIUMT010000180.1 GCA_022565415.1 Balneolales bacterium
CGAAACGGGTACATTCATGATTGCCGCGGCAATGCACCCGGAATCGGATTTGACCATCACAAATATGGATCCGGAAGATTTAGGTGAGTTTCGGTCTACTTTCGAAAAGATTGGTGTAAAAACTACCTATACAGAAAATAGCGTACGTGTTCAGGCGCCAAAAGAGCTGATTCCCGTTTCGGTTACTGCCAAAATTTATCCGGGTTTTCCCACCGATTTGCAGGCACAATGGGCTACGATGTTAACCCAGGCCAGCGGAACAGCCACGGTAACCGACCATATCTACTACGATCGTTTCAGCTATGTACCCGAACTGGGACGACTTGGCGCCGATGCTGTTCTAAACGAAAATACGGTCACAATTAAAGGCAAAACCCGTTTTGAGGGAGCGTCCGTAATGAGTACCGATCTTCGCGCAAGCGTTAGTTTGGTAATGGCCGGGATGGTAGCAGACGGACAAACCGAGGTACTTCGTGTGTACCACCTCGATCGCGGCTACGAATCACTCGAGCAAAAACTAAACGCTGTAGGAGCTAAAATACAGCGGGTTAGCGAATAAATTAAGGCCAAACGTGTGTTTCAATTGAAGCCACATCGCAGTATATTATCTTAACCTGAATATTTCAGGCCAACAACTTGTTTAACCATCTAACGCCAAAATGAGCATAAGATTGGATACCGATCTTACTTATCAGTGTATATTCGACGCTTTTGCGCGTTTGATGGTAATACTTTTCCGGGTACCTGAGCTATCATTGATTCCAGTGGAATCTTACGGGCGTTCGTACCCATCTCGGCATTACAAGGTCATCGACCAATTAAATAACAGAAATTCAGAACCAGCAGGTGCTCGGTCACCACATGGGTTGTCTACACCGTTTATCGTATTATTCCTCAAGAAGCACATCCGTTTTTTGCGAGTGTTAGAAAATCGTGCCATACCGCGCTCCTGCTTGTATACGAGCAAGCTTAATGAAAAATCAAATTATAATTCACGCTGCTGGAAAGCAGACTCGCATTGCACTACTCGAAAATAATGAGTTAGCCCAACTTTTTATTGAATCTCCCGAAAACCAACGTACTGTTGGTGATATTTATCTTGCGGAAGTTCGCAAGGTAATGGGTGGTATACGTGCCGCGTTCATCGACATGAATACCCCGAAAGATGCCTTCCTCCACTTTTCCGATTTGGGCGAGCATCTCGACGATTACCTCATCATGTTAAATGGTCAGGACTCTATACCCCAAGATGCCCTTAAACGTCTGCGAGATTTCCGCGAGAAGAAAGACGACTCACAAAACACGAAGAACGGAACCAGCGCTGAAGAACAAAACCTTCTGGGAGCATTACTGAAGCCCGGTCACAAGGTTTTGGTTCAGATCGTCAAAGAACCTATCGGTTCTAAAGGTCCACGCGTTTCTACAAATATCTCCATCGCCGGACGTTTTCTCGTTCTCATCCCAATGGGTGACTACGTAGCTGTTTCAAAACGCATCCGATCGTACAAAGAACGACGTCAATTACGTCAGGCTGTTGCCGACATTCTTCCCGAAGGATTTGGCGTCATTGTTAGAACCGTTGCCGAGGGGCAAAATCCTAAAATGATCGAGGATGATCTCAAGGATGTTCTCGACAAGTGGAATGAAATTGTTAAGAATCTCGAAACAGCCAAGCCTCCCTCCTTGCTGCATCGTGATTTGGACATGACAGAAAGTCTGGTGCGCGATTTATTTGCCAAAGATTTCGAGCGAATTCTGGTAGATGATGCCAAGATGTTCAAGACGTTGAGGCACTACGTCTCCAAGATCGCTCCGGCCATGTTGCCGAATCTCGAGTATTATAAAGGTTCTGCGCACGTTTTCGATCACATGAACATCATGCAGGATGTTGAGTCTGTTTTTAGTCCGAGAGTGAAAATGCCAAGCGGTGGCTACCTCATTTTCGAGCAAACAGAAGCCATGTATGTGGTGGATGTAAACTCTGGCCGATATGCGGCCAAAAAAGCACAGGAAGACAACTCGCTCAAAACGAACCTGGAATCTGCACGTGAAATTGCCAAGCAGTTACGATTGCGCGACATCGGCGGAATTATCGTAGTTGATTTCATTGATTTGCGAGAAGAAGTGAACCGCAAAAAGGTTTATGATGAGCTCAAGAAGGAGTTCAGAAAAGACAGGGCAAAAACGAATGTGTTGCCAATGAGTGACTTCGGACTGATTCAAATCACCCGTCAGCGAATTCGTCCGAGTGTGGTGAAATCTGTGAGCAAAGTTTGTCCTATGTGTGGTGGCGGTGGAAGCATTGTTACCCAAAACACAATCCTTTCCGATATCGAAAGCTGGTTGGCGAAATTCCGAAGAACAACCTCTTACCGATCTGTGGACTTGCATATTAATCCGTATATGCGCGGGATGCTCACCAAGGGCTGGGTTAGTCAGCATTTCAAATGGATGATGAAATACCGCATTCGCATTGGTATTGTCGAAGATGTTACCCTGTCTATGAACGATTACAAGTTCACTCTTTCCGCTTCTGATGTCGATATTACTGAAACTATCGTGATGGATCAGTCTATCGATACTGCAATTAAAGCCGCCGAGCAGAGCATTGCGGAGTTGGAAAGTGAGCTTAAGCGCGACAGTACTACGCTCGATATTTATAAGAAAGAAAAAACTGCTCAACCTACCAGAACTACAATTCCATCACGGGAACGTAGCAAGGACGAACAGCGATCTGAAAACCGTCGTAGTGCATCCAGCCAAAGTCGCGACACCACTAACAGACCTCAACAAACTCGTCCTTCAGCACAGCAAAATGAGGTAACTGAGAAACCAGATAATGGCCGATCCACTTCTCGAACACGCGACGCAGAACCTAAAAAAGAGCAGGATCGTCAAGTAGATCAGAAGCAATCAGATAATAGAAGGAATCAGAAGATTTCAAAATATTACAAGAAAACGGACGATGACATAGCTGCTGATAACGGTAGCAAAGCTGCAACTCCTAAGCCGAAATCCGAAGCTCCTCCAAAAGAGGCTACAAAACCTGCATCTGAGGCAGAAATTCCGGATGAATTATCCCATCTGCGTTCTGCATGGGAAGTGGCTAAGGAATATAAAATCAAGCGCGAAAAAGAGCTGCAAAGTCAGCCAGATAACAACGAGGCGACAGTCGCGACCGAGAACGTTAAATCTGATGAAGCTGCAACCGACGATAAGGTAGCAGAGAAAACCGATAGTACTCCCGCTAAAGTCGCTTATACATCTGATGGAAAACGCATCGATCCGAACGAAGAGAGCAAAGCTCCAGCTCAAGTAGAAGAAGCCAAGTCCGAAGAGACTAACTCGAAAACGGAGACTTCTGAGCCTGAAACAGCGCCCGTCAAGAAAGCAGCTACCAAAAAAGCTCCGGCCAAGAAAGTAGCTAAGTCAGACTCAGTAACCGCTGCAAGCAGTATCGTTCAATCGCTCGTGTCCTCTTCGAAATTGAAAGAAGATAAAAAAGATGATGCACCTGAAGATGCTTCAGTTTCAGAGAAAGCCGAATCAACTGTTGAAGTGCCCAAGAAAAAGCCGGTAGGACGACCTAAGAAAAAACCAGCTCCCGGTAAAAAAGCTAAAACAGCTGAGGAAGTTGCCAAGAAAACAGCGGCAAAGCGTAAAACAACGAAAAAAGCAGCTCCTACCAAAAAAGATTCGCCCGATGATGCAACATCTGACAATTCAGACGTTAATACGGAGGGAACAGCAACCGACGAATCAGGAGAACAAAAATAATGAGTTTTAATTTACATGCTACAACCGTAGTAGGCATAATCCACAACGGAAAAGCAGCAATTGGCAGCGATGGTCAGTCCACTCTCGATAAAATGGTTATGAAAGCTACCGTGCAAAAGGTACGCAAGCTTTATAATGGTGAAATCTTAGCCGGTTTCGCCGGTTCCACATCCGATGCTTTCACTCTTTTTGAGAAATTCGAAGAGAAAGTAAATCAGTATAATGGAAATTTAAAGCGCGCGGCTGTTGAATTGGCCAAGGAATGGCGGCAAGACCGCTACCTGCGCAAGCTGGAAGCACTTTTAGTTGTGATGTACGATGAAAAAGGATTGTTGATATCAGGTCAGGGCGATGTTATTGAAACCGACGATCAAATTCTTACCATCGGTAGTGGTGGATTTTACGCACTTGCTGCAGCACGATCGTTGAAAAAACACGCTCCACACCTAACGGCAAAAGAGATTATTGAAGAAGCCTTGCACACTGCAGCCGATATCGACATCTATACAAATCATAATATTACCATCCTGGAGATAGATTAATTTTGAAAAGTTTAGATTCCTTAACGCCGAGTCAGATTGTTTCTGAGCTCGACAAATATATTATTGGTCAGACGAACGCTAAAAAAGCCGTGGCTATCGCATTGCGAAACCGCTGGCGACGAATGAAATCAGATGATTCCATTCGAGACGATATTATGCCCAACAACATCATTCTTATCGGTCCTACTGGTGTTGGTAAAACGGAAATCGCACGACGTTTGGCGAAATTGGCAAAAGCACCATTTATTAAAGTTGAAGCCACTAAGTACACCGAAGTCGGCTACGTTGGTCGTGATGTGGAATCCATCATTCGGGATCTTACCGATTTGTCGATTACGATGGTTAAAACGGAGATGCAAGAAAGGGTTAAAGATAAAGCCGCTGAAAACGTAGAAGAACGCATTCTCGACTTGCTCATCCCTCCTCTTAAGAAAACAACGGGCTTTGCCGGATCCACTTCGCAGAACAGACTCAACGCAGCAAATACTGATTCAGGATTTGACCCAAATCAGGCAACTGACGAAGAACTCAACGAGCGTACTCGCGAGAAATTCCGGGAAAAACTACGCAACGGAGACCTTGAAGAAAGAATGGTAGAGTTGGATGTACGCCAAGGCGGCACAACCAACATGCAAATTTTTGGTCCGGCTGGAATGGAAGAGCTTGGAATGAACATTCAGGATATGCTCGGAAACCTCGCACCGAAGAAAACCAAGAAGAAATCGGTTAAGATTAAAGATGCCAGAACGCTATTACTAGCCGAAGAGGCCGAGAAATTAGTCGACCAGGAAGCCGCCGTTCAAGAAGCACTTGAGCGAGTGCAAACTTCCGGTATCGTTTTCATCGACGAAATTGATAAAGTAGCCGGTGGAACCTCTGGAAATGGTCAGGGCGGACCTGATGTAAGTCGGCAGGGCGTTCAGCGCGACTTGTTGCCCATTGTTGAAGGCTCATCCGTATCGACTAAATACGGAATGGTTAAAACGGATCACATCTTATTTGTGGCATCCGGGGCGTTTCATGTGTCGAAGCCCTCTGACTTAATACCTGAGTTACAAGGGCGTTTCCCAATTCGCGTAGAAATGGACAGTCTTAACGAAGAAGATTTCTACAATATCTTAACCGTGCCTAAAAACGCACTCACAAAGCAGTACGAAGCCATGCTGGCCTCCGAAGGTGTAGAACTATCGTTCAACGACGAGGCCATTCGCGAGGTTGCCAAATTAGCAGCTGAGGTAAATGCATCTGTAGAGAACATTGGCGCGCGAAGGTTGCACACCATATTAAGTACGATACTTGAAGAACTCTTATTCCTTGTTCCTGATGAAATCAGAGAAGGCAAAGTATTGGTAGACAAAGCGTACGTTACCAAGCAAATTGGTGAGATTGTACGAAATCGGGATCTGAGTCAATATATATTGTAACCAGGAAACTATTCTGCCTTGATTGACTTTATAACAATAGTATTAACTGAACATACCATCGAAACGAATCTTTCGTTTAAGTTGAAGTAACTGCTCAATAACTCTATCAAATTATGACAATACGTCGCTTTTTAGCTCCAAATCTTTTAGCGCTACTCATTTTGGGTACTGCTTGGATGTTAGGCTACGAAAACATCGTCAAAGAACAGCGCAACGATCAGACGAACCTGCAAAAATACATTCAGGTACAGCGTGTGATATTAGACAATCATTTCAATGAAGTCGATATCAACGAATTGTACCGAAGTAGTATTAAGGGATTCATCCGAAATATTGAAGATTCTCTGGATTTTGCCAATACACCGCTCGATACCACTTTTGCGGATATTCGAATTGGCAGTTTGAGGGAATCTGTGCAGAATTTTGAGCGTGCTTATCGCTTTTTGGGCAGTATTGCTCCTGAAGAGGACTTAGCAGCGCGTACGGATGATGCAATTATTGGGATGTTTTCGATGCTAGATCCGCACTCGAACTATTTGGAAGCCGAGCGGACTGAGCGAGAGCAAGAACAATTCAGTGGTAAATTTCAGGGTATTGGTATTCAGTTCGACATTATCGACGATACCATAACGGTAATCTCGGCTATATCAGGCGGACCATCAGACCAACTTGGTATACAGTCTGGCGATCGAATTATCCAAATCGATGATAACTCAGCCATCGGATTCACAAATCAACAGGTTGTTCAGCATCTTCGTGGCGAAAAAGGAACCAAAGTTGAGGTAGTTATTCGACGACCTAGACTACCTAATACCATTAATTTTTCGATAATTCGCGACGATATTCCACTTTACACCGTTGATGCGAGTTATATGATTGACGAAACTACAGGCTATTTGAAGGTTAGTAATTTTGCTTCAACTACCTATGACGAGTTCCTCGAGGCAATGGAAAA
>JAIUMT010000181.1 GCA_022565415.1 Balneolales bacterium
TCGCCCGTTTCGATGCAACAATCAGGGGAGAAGCTTACACTATCTGAATCGATTGAAATCGCTCATGATGAGGCGTTTGCTTCTGAAGTTGACATTTTTGCAGAACATTTACGTGCGACAACATCAGCTCTGATTAACGTAACTCAAAGCGAAACTGCCAACATCCGAGTTGTTCAACATTCTGATATCGAACATAAAGAGGGCTACGAGCTAGTTATTAACGCCGATGGAGTCACAATCCGGGCCTCCACACCCGCCGGCGCTCACTACGGACTCCAAACGTTGCTCGCGCTCATTTCGCCAAATCAACTCGCGAATCCATCATCAAGTATTGTCCTGCCCCACACCCAAATCGAGGATTATCCAAGGTTCGGATTCCGTGGCTTATTCTTAGATATCGCCCGCAATTACCAGCAGAAGGAAGATATTCTGAGATTGCTTGATGTGATGTCGTTTTACAAATACAACGTGTTTCAACTGCATTTGGCCAACGACGAAGCCTGGCGAATCGAAATTCCCGGACTCACCGAGCTCACCGAAGTCGCTGCGCGTAGAGGTCACACCGAAACCCATCGCGATAACCTTCATCCGTCGTTTGGATCCGGTCCTAACCCTGATGATTCTCCCTACGGAAGCGGCTACCTCACCCGCGAAGATCTTATCGAGATTCTGCACTATGCCCGCGATCGCCACATCACTGTAATCCCGGAAATCGTCGCTCCCGGACATATGCGCGCCGCGATTATGGCCCTGCATGCACGATATGACAGGCTTATGGCTGATGGTCAGCCTGATGCTGCCCGTGAGTTTTTACTCGAGCACCCCGACGATACCTCGACTTATTTGTCGGTGCAACGTTTCCGAAATAACACAATGGATGTGTGTATGGAGTCTTCTTACCGATTTTATACCCATGTTCTCGATGAAATCATCGCCATGTACAACGAAGCCGATGTGGAATTAAGCACGTTTCATGTGGGCGGAGATGAGGTTCCTCGCGGCGTCTGGACTGGGTCGCCAGCTTGTGAGCAACTGATTGCAGAAAATGATGACTTAAATGAAACCGCCGATCTGCATAACCACTACTACACCCGACTAAACACCATCCTCCGGGAAAGAAACCTTCAATTGGCGGGCTGGGAAGAAGTGGGTCAGCAGGTGGTTCAGGAAAACGACCGAAATGTGAATCGTCCGAATGCCGGACTTCAAGACAAAGGCTTCCGACTTCACGCATGGAATGCGGTTGTGGGCTGGCCGGGCACCGACATGGCCTATCAGCTGGCCAATGCTGGCTACGAAGTGGTGATGAGCAACTCATCCAATATTTACTTCGATTTGGCGTATGATATGCATCCCGATGAGCCCGGATTACATTGGTCTGGGTATGTAAACCTACGCTCGGCTTGGCAAATGGCGCCCTTTAATCATTTCATATCGAATGATTTTGATATTCAGGGAAATCCGGTGGATGCCGCTGAACTTGCCCGCACGCATGTTGCCCTCACCGAAGAAGGTCGCAGTCGAATTATCGGACTTCAGGGCCAACTTTGGACAGAAACGGTGAAGGGGCCGGATATGATGTTTTATTATCTGCTTCCGAAAATGCTGGGACTTGCTGAGCGAGCCTGGTCGCCCGATCCCGAGTGGAGCACAGTAAGTTCCACATCCCGCCGAAACCAAATGCTAGAACGTGACTGGAATCGTTTTGCAAACACGGTTGGTCAAGTAGAATTTGAGCGATTGGATCATTTATTCGGAGGCTTTAATACGCGTATTCCGCGGGCTGGAGCCATAATTCGGGATGGTAAATTGTATGCAAATGTTGAAACCCCCGGACTCATTATACGATACACCACCGATGGAACCCATCCGACAAGTGAATCGGCGGTTTACGAAGGTCCGGTTTCGGTAGACGGATCGGTGATCATTGCTGTATTTACACCCTCAGGGCGTTCTGGCGGCATTATGCGAATTGAACCTTAATATTTTAAACCATGAGTGAGCGAACATATTCTCCAGACGAGTTTCGGGTAATTATTCGAAAAGCGCTCGAACTTGAAGCCCGAATTAGTGCCAATCCTTCACAAGGACAGGGGTTAACCCGCGATGAAGTCATAGCGATTGCCGGGGAATCGGGCATATCAGAAGATTCGGTTCGGGCGATTCTGGATGATAATCGTCCACAGGTTTCAGCAGGTCGCAAAGTTGCGGGAATTTCGGCATCGCCAGAGATAAAGCCGGTAATTCGGGGCGAGGAAATGTCGTTAGAGCAATGGATTTCGATTAATCCGACCAACGAAATGATCGAGCTTTTGCTCACGGAGCTGGATAACCGATTTCATACATCCGACAAGGAGAGCTGGTGGAGTTCGCTGTGGGGAGAGAATGTGAAGGTGAAGAAAACAACCCGCAGCACCGAGTGGAAGTTTACCGATAAAGACTCTGAAATCACCACCCGAGTGCTGTTGCAAAGTAGGGGAGACCGTTTTCGCATTCGGGTGAGTCGCAAACAAAGCTGGGGGATTGGTTGGGACCTGTTTCCCAATGTCGCGTTTATCCCATTGCCTTTTTTTTCAATCGCTGGAGGTATTCTAGGATACCATTTTATTACATCATCGATTTTTGGTGTTTTTATGGGTATTGGTGCCGGCTTAGCATTGGCCGGATTATCTTTTCCTTTCGTACGTGCTCTGGCCAATCGAATTATTCAAAATCATGTTAACGATTTGACCGAGTTGTCGGATGAGTTAGTTGATTATGCGTTGGAGTTGCACGATGAAGTGGGGCGAAATCCAAAAACTCACTCTCATGATGCGGTTTATAGCAAAACCGAAAATCGGGCTACTGAAATAGAGATTCAGGATGATGAAGACGGGAGAGAGTCAACTGGCGGACTAAGAAATCAACTGAGAAGCTAACTGTTGATGCTCATCAATTTCAGAAGATAAGTAAGTGACCCAACGGTCATCATCCTCGGAATTCTGTGAAAATCAGCTGTATTTCTTAAAAGAGGACATCCGACATGCACTTGCTTAAACACGATGGTATTGGAACTGTGACCAAGTGGTCAGTGTGTTAGGATGTGGTTCTGCATGCAGTTGCCCTACCTGAAGTTTAACCGACCGGCACTGCGATTTTTTCTTCTTCGAAATTTCCAAGTATTTCAAGAATGGGGTCCATTTCGGTGTGCTCCATCAAGGCAATTCGCAAATATTTGCCGTTTCGAATGCCTTTGAGGTAATTTCCATAATGCTTTTTCATCATCACGACGCCGTATCGTTCTCCGTGGTGAGCAACCGAGGCGCGAAGCTGATCTGCGCACATTTGGAGGCGGTCGTCGAGAGTTGGTTCGGGTAAATGCTCGCCCGTCTCGAGAAAATGCTTCACATTTTTGAAAATCCACGGATTTCCAATCGCAGCTCTTCCAATCATAACCCCATCAACGCCCGTTTCGTCAAAAAGATATTTGGCATGTTCGGGGGTAGTAATATCGCCGTTTGCAATAATGGGGATGTGAAGTCCGGGCGTGTTTTTGAGCAGTTTGAAATACTCCCATCGGGCCTCGCCTTTGTAGCCTTGCTGACGAGTTCTTGCGTGAACCGTCAATGCTTTAACTCCGACCGATTGTAACATAAGGGCGACTTCCTGAATCCGGATGTTTTCGTCCCATCCCAGGCGTGTTTTTACGGTAACCGGCTTGGTTTCGACGGCATCCACAACAGTTCCGGCCATTCGTTCCATCATGCCTAGGTCTCGAAGACAGGCTGATCCTGCGTTTTTGCGCACAACTTTGTAAACCGGACATCCGAAATTGATATCGACTATATCCGGATTTGCAGCTTCGGCCACTTTCGCCGCACCAAACATGGCTTCCTCACGTCCGCCGAAAATCTGAACACCAAAAGGACGTTCCATCTCTTCGAAACTCATTTTATGCATGGATTTGTCCACATCGCGGATGAGTCCTTCAGAACTGATGAATTCGGTATAAACGACATCCGCTCCCTGCAATTTGCACATCTGTCGGAAGGGGGAGTCGGTGACGTCCTCCATGGGAGCCAAAACAACGGCTTTATCAGGTATATGTAAGTCGGCAATTTTCATGTGATTAAAATACGGATTCTGCGTCAAAATTAATCATATTCTAGAAGCGCTTTTCTGTTTCATAAACTGTGTGCAGGGTCATTTTAGAGTGCGTAAGTACGGAAAATACATGAGGTTTATCGCAGGAAACACTATATTGTCATATTCACGTCTTGTATAGAAATTTTTAAGGAGGTTTATATGGCATCTGCCGTAACTAATATTGAACAAATACTGGGCAAAGAAGCCGAGTACCTATTAAATCACACATCAAAAACTATTTCCAAAGATCAACTTCACTTGCCATCGAGCAGTTATGTTGACAATATTTGGGCACTTTCTAACCGCAATAACCGTGTTTTGGGTAATCTTGAGTGGTTGTTAAACCATGGTCGATTAGCCGGAACAGGATATGTGTCGATTCTTCCTGTTGATCAGGGTATCGAGCACAGTGCCGGAGCATCTTTTGCTAAGAACCCATTGTATTTCGATCCTGAAAATATTGTTAAGCTTGCGATCGAGGGTGGGTGTAATGGCGTTGCTTCAACATACGGAGCACTTGCTTCTGTATCGCGTAAGTACGCTCACAAAATTCCGTTCATTGTGAAAATTAATCACAATCAACTTATGACGTATCCGAATCAATTTGACCAAATCATGTTTGGTAATATTGATGATGCTTACAACATGGGCGCTGCTGCTGTAGGAGCAACAATCTACTTCGGTTCTGATGAATCTAGTCGTCAAATCGTTGACGTTGCTGAGGCTTTTGCTTACGCTCACGAACTCGGACTGGCTACCATCCTATGGTGCTACACCCGTAACAACGCATTCAAAAAAGACGGCGTTGACTATCACGTGGCTGCTGACTTAACAGGTCAGGCTAACCACCTCGGTGTTACTATCCAAGCTGATATCATCAAGCAAAAACTTCCTGAAGTTAACGGCGGTTTCAAGGCCCTTAACACAGGCGGATCTTCTTATGGTAAACTGGATGAGCGTATCTACACCGAATTGACCAGCGATCACCCAATCGATCTTACCCGTTACCAAGTTGCTAACTGCTTCATGGGCCGCGCCGGATTGAT
The DNA here is from genome assembly GCA_022565415.1 of Balneolales bacterium. GTDB lineage: Bacteria > Bacteroidota > Rhodothermia > Balneolales > HLUCCA01 > HLUCCA01. Next base: position 5,172 of record JAIUMT010000181.1, read on the forward strand.
TAACTCTGGTGGCGCTTCTGGCGACAACGATTTTGCTGATGCTGTTAAAACTGCGGTTATTAACAAGCGTGCCGGCGGAATGGGACTCATCAGTGGTCGTAAAGCATTTCAACGTCCGATGGAAGAAGGAGCTAAATTGCTTCAAACTATCCAGGATGTTTACCTCGACGACAAAGTTACCATCGCGTAATTTATCGCCCGAAGTTTAGTATCCGATTTATTAGTCGGATGTAAATTTAAAAGCCATTTCAGCCATGCTGAGATGGCTTTTTTTATATTCCCATTTTGCTACGAACCGATTCCAACTCCATAGCCCGATTCGGATAGTCGGTAATCAGTCCATCAACGCCCATCTCAGTCAATCGTTGCATATCATCAGACTCATTAACCGTCCACGGAATTAATTTCATGCCCAAATCATGCACCCGCTCCAACAACTCGGCATTTACAAACCTAAAGTTCGGAGAGTATATCTCCGGGGTATACCCGAGTTCATTTAAGTTCCAATCCAATCCATTATCGTTGTTTACAAGCAATGCGATAGGGATCTCCGGATGGTTTTGCCGCAACACAATCAGCGGATTCACATCAAAACTTTGCAAATAGAACCGGTCTGAAATTCCCGCATCAGCCAGCTCAGCCACAATCAGACGAATGTACTCCTCCGGCTGCGGATAATACACATCATAGTCGTTTGGATGACTTTTGATTTCAATATTGTAGTTGACCGGCTGCAGATTGTTCTGGTTGATGTAGTCTTCTACGGCCTGAATCGCCTCTAACATTAAGGGTTTATAAGCCGGAATCGGTTGCTGTTCAGGGTAGTTATGATGCCCGCGTTTGCCCACATCATACTGCCTGATTTCACTGTAAGTCATTTCGAACATGTTAAGTGATCGGGCTTCCTCGATTGTAACGGGATTTCCGTTTGGATGCGAACTTATGTCGTGATGAAACCAGGGTTCGTGCGAAATCACAATGAGGCTGTCGGCCGAAGCGACAATATCGATTTCCAGCGTAGTTACGCCATATCGAACGGCCTCAATAAGAGAAGGAATCGTGTTTTCGGGAAGTAAGCCGCGCGCGCCGCGATGGCCTTGAAGGTCAAATTCCGGGAAATTATCCATAAGTGAAGGTTTTTGGGGAGTTTGCTCGGCGCAGGACCAACCTAACGCGCACATCAGAAATACAATTATTAAACGCATGAAATCAATTCGTTGAGTGAAGAGGTTTATGATGTGCTTTCAATCTACTATTTTGTACTCACACATTCACAGTGCTACTTCAACTTAACTGAATCTTAACCTAACAAATTTGCCATGTTCACAGATAACCGAATCTGCTCGCTGTTCAACATTGAATATCCCATAATTCAGGCCGGAATGGTATGGTGTTCGGGGTGGAGGTTGGCCTCGGCGGTGAGCAATGCCGGCGGACTGGGTCTTATCGGCGCGGGATCTATGTATCCGGAAGTCATGCGAGAGCATATTGAAAAATTTAAGTTGGCCACA
>JAIUMT010000182.1 GCA_022565415.1 Balneolales bacterium
GATTACCGTGGAATTGCGACATTAGTTCCAACTCAGCTTACTAATACGCAATTAGGTTGGGAAAGCACAAGACAGCTTGATTTCGGTATTGATGCCGGCTTATTCGATGATCGAGTTCTCTTAACCGCCGATTATTTCATTAAAACCACCGATGACCTGTTGCTAAACCGACTTGTTCCAGGTATTTCCGGGTTTTCGAACGTAACCGAAAACATTGGTAGCGTTGAGAACAAAGGTTTTGAATTCACAGCCCTTGGCCGAATACTGACCGGTGAATTATCATGGACCTCTGAGTTCAATATTTCCTTCATCCGCAACAAGGTTCTAAAACTTGAAGTGGATAATCAGGTGTTGAACGACTCGCACATTCTGGCCGAAGGTCATCCGATTGGAACATTCTACCTCATTGACCAGGAAGGTGTAGATCCGGAAACGGGCAACATCCGATGGGTTGACTTCAACGAAGATGGTGTGATAAACTCAGGCGATCGTCAGATTGTAGGTAATGCTCAGCCAGACTTCTTCGGAGGGTGGACAAACAAGTTCAACTACAACAACTTCGACTTGAGTGTCTTATTCCAGTTCACATATGGCAACGATGTGTTTAATCACAGTCGTGCTTTTTACGAAGGACTTGGCTGGAACAGATTGAATGCAACAACCGGTGCTGGTTTCCCATTACCTGATGGTAACAACTACCGGGCCGCTAACGACCGATGGATGCAACCTGGCGACCAAACTGACATTCCACGTGCATCCCTTACCAACAAAAACTGGAGAGAATATTCCAGCCGTTGGTTAGAAGATGGGTCGTATCTGCGTTTGAAGAATATCAACTTAGGTTATACACTTCCATCTGAGGTTGTGAATCGTGCCGGAGTTAACAGTCTTCGACTATATGTTCAGGGAAGCAACTTGCTCACCTTTACGAAATACAAAGGGTTTGATCCGGAAGTAAATCAAAACGCTCGTAATCCGTTGGTGGCTGGTAGTGACTTCGGTACACTTCCACAAACCCGTACGATTATGTTCGGTATCAACCTCTCATTATAAAAACCAGGAGTTATGAAAAAGTTAATTATTCTTTTAGTAGTGCCTTTTTTGGCGCTAACTTCGTGTGATATCCTGGAGACAGAGCCACAAACATCGCTTGATGCAAATGCAGCGTTGACAGATGGCAACTCAGCACGCTCAATTATGCAGGGTGCTTATTCCAGGATGCAAGTCGATGCCTATTATGGTGTCGAATATGTACTAAATATCGATTTAGCTGCAGATAACGCGACCTTCCAAGGTTTCTTCGATTCGCAGCTCGAGATCGATCAGCGTACAACGCCGTACACCAATCTATGGATTGGTAGTGCATGGGTAGATATTTACCGTGTTGTAAATATTACAAACCTGTTGATCAACGGTATTCCGGAGGTTGAAGATGAATTATTCAGCCCGGCAGCTCGTGATCGAGTCCTTGGCGAAGCTCATGCAGTTCGTGCCTTGGCATACTTTGATCTATTAAGAGTGTATGGATATCATTTTGATCTCAGTTCGCCTCATGGATTGCCAATTTTAACAGATATTATACCTGATAACGACTTCCGACAAATCCCCGATTTGCCACGAAGCAGCGTTCAGGATACATATCAGCTGATTTTGGATGATCTCGACATTGCTGTTGATAATCTATCTGGATTCAATGACAGAGGTCGTATGAATTACTGGGCAGCATTGGCACTACGAGCACGTGTAAACCTGTATGCCAAGAATTATGGTCCGGCTTTCGACGATGCAAACACCGTTATCGAAGATGGTCCATTTGAGCTTGTTGAAGACTTAAGCGACCTCTACAACACGTTGGAAACAACTTCAGAGTCGATCTTTGAGGTCGAATTCAACGATCAGGATCAGAGTGGTTTCAACACCTACACCGTTCGTCGTGACGAATATAACGTAGATTCGAGTCTCCCAGCTTCATTTGAAGAAGACGATGCACGAGCTGACTTCATTGGAACACTACGGAGTCGCGTTAGAACCTTCAAGTATCTAGATGGAGACAACTCCAACAACGCTAAGGTATTACGCTTAGCCGAGATGTACCTGATTCGTTCTGAGGCAGCTGTATTCCGCGATGACGATCCGAACGCAGGAACCGCAGATCTGAACATCATTCGTGATCGCGCAGGACTTGGCCCACTGGTCGTATTCTTGACCACCGACGCCTATGTGGATGCTCTCCTTCAAGAGCGCAGGGCAGAGTTAAACTACGAAGGACATCGTTTCTTCGACTTGGTTCGACACGATCGCATCAACTCGGTTCTGGGAATGGAAGACTTCAGAAAAGCTTTCCCGATTCCACGTAATGAGTTGCTTGTTTCTGACGAACTTCGTCAGAATCCGAGTTACGCAGTACCTTAAATGATATGACTGCATGTTGTTCTGCAACGTGCGTCTATTGACAACCCCGCATAGCCGCAAAGTTATGCGGGGTTTTTTTATTGAAATCACATCAAATTTCATCCGGTTTTTATGAAACACCTATACATCGTCACCTTACTTTTTGTCACGTTTAGCTACTTCGGATGCACATCATCCGACACAATTACGCCAGTTTTAAATGCCGGTCAGCTAGACGAACTCGATAAAGGAATCGAGCAAATTACGCGCGATTTCGACCTCATGGGGCTTGCCGTAGTGTACATTCAAGATTTTCAAATTGCCTATGAGGGGTACTCGGGCTATGCCGTTTACGAAAACCAAACTCCATTGAGCCGAAACAGCGTGGTTCGAATCGCATCACCCAGTAAAACGCTCACAGCCATTGCCTTAATGCAGCTTCATGAGCAGGGGCTAGTCGATATAGATGATGATGTAAGCACATATCTGGGTTGGGAACTTAGAAACCCAAACTGGCCCGAAAGCCCGATTACCCTGCGAATGTTGCTCGGTCATACTGCGAGTATTGCTGATGGAGCCGTGTACAGTGCATTTTCCAGAACAATGATATCAGAACAACTCCCCATCCGGATGCTATTCACCGGAACCGATAGCGATAACACCTGGTCGGAGTACAATCACAGCATTTTTTCTGAGCACGAACCCGGATCGTACTTCTCGTACAGCAATGCAGCCTGGGGACTTATCGCAAATGTCATCGAAATCGTATCTGGTGATCGGTTTGATGTGTACACCCGCGAGAATATCTTCGAACCACTCGGAATTGAGGCATCCTTTAATATAACCGATGTTCATCCTGACCGCGTAGCGGCGCTGTACCGTCATCAAAACGACACTTGGGCGCCTCAAGTAGACTACTTCCTCGAAAATGGCCCACAAGAGCGAGCCTACGAAGGATATGAGCCCGGTAAAAACGGACTCATATACGGTCCGCAGGGAAGTTTGCGCATCAGCACCCGCGGATTGATGAGTCTGGCGGATGTACTTCTCAATAGTGGAACAACTCAGGGGCTTAAAATCGGATCGGTAACGGGAACAACCGATCCGTTCTCACAGGAGCGAACCTCAGTGCAATTGCTACGTGAAGAAACGTTTGCGGAGATGAGTAAAGAGAATTGGAGTTATGATGGAGGCAATGGCGACACCTGGGACGACTTTTGGCTATCGTTTGGCTTGGGATTGCATCGATTAACCGGAGAACCGGGTCGGGACGTGATTTTTTCGGGCAAGCAGATGATTGGTCACCCGGGAATTGCATACGGCTTATTGAGTGATATTTATGTTGATCCGGCGACGGGGTCGGGTGTGATTTACATCAGTACTGGTAGCAAAACGGATTTCGAGTATGGCGACATCTCATCATTTTATGAAGTAGAAGAAGCTGTATTCAAACTGATAGAGTCGATAAGGGAATAAGGTGGTAATTCGATGCCACTTTATGATCAAAAGATAACCACATTTGTGTTTTCACTATATTTTCGTATAATCACTAAGTCATTTTATAACAGTAATATTTGCTTATTACTGACAGACTCTAATACTATACTCTAGCTATTAATATTGCTTGAGCGTAAAATGACTTTAATCCAAAAATTCAAGGAGTTATACATGAAGAAAAGTATCATTGCATTCGCATTAGTCGGCGTATTTGCGCTTACAGGTTGTTACCATGCCAAAGTTAGTACCGGACTACCTGCATCAGCCGAAAAAATAGACATCCCATTTGCACATAGTTTTGTATTCGGACTTGTTCCCCCGAGTGAAGTTCGGGCAGCTACACAATGCGCCAATGGAGTATCCATGGTTGAAACAAAAATGAGTTTTGTTAATGGCTTAGTCGCTGGACTAACTTTTAGCTTATACACGCCGATCCACATCACTGTTACCTGTGCTGCAGCTAGCTCGGCATCATTGCCAGCCGACAGTCAATTTATTACAGTGAGCGAAAGTGCATCTGAGGTCGAATTGGCCGACGCGTTCAACAAAGCTGCTGAAAAATCGGTAGAGAGCAGTGCTCCAGTTTACTTTGTATACAATTAAACTGGCTGTCGATCTCTTAGAGCAACTAATTTGGACTCTTTAGATCGAAATGTTTTGAAGCCCCGGTAGATTTGTTTCTATCGGGGTTTTTTGTTTATATACACCCTGTACGTTGTTCGCTAATGGGCGCAACAAGTTTGGCGACGACTAAACTATTTGGCTGCCTTTAGCTGCCTTTAGCTGCCTTTAGCTGCCTTTAGCTGCCATGATAACGAATGCGCTCATAATTTGCGTGAAATTCGAATTTTTGGCGTTAATTCCTTAGAATAATTCATCATCCACATAAAATTCATTACAAAACCACATCATGACGTTTCTTAAGTTTTTCTTGCTAACACTGCTTCTTCTCGTCGGCTTCAGTGCAAAACACCCACATTCTCTACAAGCCCAATCCGTTGGCGACTACATTCAGCCTCTCGACCTGGATATATTGATGAACGACATCACCGACGAAGAGCTCGTTCTCTTGGGTGAAGCGTCGCACGGAACATCCGAATTTTACACTTGGCGAGCCGAAATCAGCAAGCGCTTAATCACCGAGAAAGGATACCGTTTTGTTGCGGTTGAGGGAGACTGGCCACAGTTTACCCGCCTAAACGCTTACGTGAAACACCTCCCCGGAGCCCCCGAATCTATTGATGAGGCCTTCGATGAGCTCGACCGGTGGCCGCTTTGGATGTGGCGCAATGTAGAATTCCGCGACTTTGTTGAATGGCTGCATCAGCACAATGCCAGTCTACCTCTGTTCGATCGGGTCGGATTGTACGGAGTCGACCTCTACGCCAAGCAAAAGGCGATGCAAGATGTTCAAACTTGGTTGGGGACCATCGATTCCGGTCTGGAAAGGCAGGCCAGCAATGCATACCGATGCCTCACGCGGTATGCCGATATTCGTCAGTATTTGCAATCGGTGGCACAATCGGGCGAAGATTGTCGGGAAGATATGATTGCCGTGCGGGATTTGATTTTGAACATCGACGATGATTTGCTGTTTGGCGATATCGAAGACGACGGCGATGATGAAGTTTTTATCACGATTTGGGATGTCTTTAACGCAACTCAAAATGCTGAGCTCGTTATTAGCGCAGAAGAACATTTCAGAGGAAATCTCTCCCAGGGACCGCAATCTTGGAACGCACGCGCACGGCATTTCATGCAAACCACCTCCAGATTGCTGGAATTCTACATGGATATTTACGGTCAGCCTGAAAAAGGCATCGTTTGGGCGCATAATACACACATTGGCGATGCACGCGCCACCGATATGGGTCGCCACAACATGGTGAATATTGGTCAGCTCTCGCGGGAATTACTCGGACACGAGAACGTTTTTGCCATCGGATTCGGAACCTACGAAGGATCCGTTCTGGCGGCTTCCGGCGGGGAAGGCCAAATGGAAACCATGCCAGTGTCTCCGCCGGCTGAAGGTACCTGGGAGCATCTACTAGCAAACGCCGCCGAACTAGACGAATTTTATCTGAATTTTTCGGATGAATCCCTGCGCAGCATCACTTCGACGATGATTCCGCACCGGGCAATAGGCGTTGTTTTCGATCCACAAATGGCCGAGCGCAACAATTTTCCGGCGTCGATTCCCGCCGAGCGCTACAACGCATTTATTTTCATTCGTACAACAGATGTGCTAGAGAGTATCCCATAGATTTTCGAGATTTCGTATATTGAGACCGAAATTAATACCATTAACACAGTTATCAAATACATGAAAAAAGCAGCAATTGAGATAGAATCTGGCATTTTAGACGTTGAATTATTCGAAGACGACGCACCCGGAACCGTGGCCAATTTCGTAAAACTAGCCGAATCAGGTTACTACGACGGACTCACATTTCACCGCGTGATACCAAATTTCATGATTCAGGGCGGATGTCCTAAGGGAACAGGCGTCGGCGGACCGGGCTACACGATCAAATGCGAACTCGACGGAGAGAAACAATATCACGATCGTGGTGTACTTTCGATGGCTCATGCAGGTCGCAACACCGGCGGATCTCAGTTTTTCATTTGCCATAATCGTGAAAACACCCAACACCTCGACCGAAATCACACCGTTTTCGGAAAAGTTATAAACAACGTCGATTTGATTGATGGCGTTAGCAGCGGCGACAAAATCATTTCAATTAAGATCTCCGGGTAAAAACACACAAGGA
>JAIUMT010000183.1 GCA_022565415.1 Balneolales bacterium
AATATTTTCGTGGTTTTCGGGTCTTTCATCACCTCCTGTAAGGCATGTCCAACACCGAACCAACCCGGCACATTATAACGGGGTTGAGTCCAGGCAAATACCCATGGAATTGCCCGTAAACTATCGAAATCGACTTCATCAGATGATTTTCTGGAAATCGGTCGTGAGGCAATGGGCAGGTGTGAAATATGCTCGATCGGAGTTACGCCGATGTACCATTTCCAAAAATCAGAGTGATCAATAAGCTTACGATACGAGTCCATAGAGACCTTGGATATTGCCTCCATGATGTCTCCGTACTGCTCATCGGGAGCAGTTTTCTTCTTATGATGTCCTTTTTTGTACGAACCAGTGGCTTTAATCATGGCATTGACAACCTGTTCGAGGTGTCGTTGAGCAATCGCCTTGTTGGCATATCGGAATGAAATCACCTCTCCTTGTTCGGTGAAACGAATTTTTCCGTTATGGCAATCTGGTGGAAGGGCAATTACAGCCTGATTTGCACGTCCGCCACCACGCCCTACAGTACCACCTCGTCCGTGGAATAAGCGCATGTCGATATTGTGTTTAAGGCTCACATCAGCAAGATTCTTCTGACCCTTATGAAGCGCCCAGTTCGCCATCCAGTATCCGCCATCTTTGTTAGTATCTGAATAACCGAGCATGATTTCCTGGAAATAATTGCGGGCTTTAAGCTGCATTTCATAGATTGGGTTTTGATACAGCTCGCTCATTAGTTCGCCAGAGCGTTCCAAATCCTCAATCGTTTCAAATAATGGAACAATATCGACCATGGATTTGATATTGCCTTCGTTGTATTCCCACAAACCGGTTTCCTTGCACAATAACATAACTTCCAGCAGGTGACTCACGTGGTGTGTCATGGAAATGATGAGACTACCGATACTGCTGCTATCGCTGATTAACGCTTTGCGAGCGAGATTCAATGTCTGCAATACTTCGCGTGACTCGTCGGAAATACTGGCCGTTACCGGCACCATTGGACGCGGATTACTAAGTTCCTGCATCAGAAGGTTAATCTTCTGAGATTCTTTCAATAGCAGGTAACTGCGGTTTACTCCGGCATGACGCATTAGCTCATCGACCGTACCCCCGAAAACTCCACTGTGCTGACGAATATCTAAGGCGGTAAGCGAAAATCCGAAGGTATGTGCTTGGGTAATTGTTCGCTGTAAAATGCCGTTATCGGCTATTTCGGTGAACCCGGTTTCGTAAAGAGAATCGCGAATCAGGTCTAAATCAGCAATGAAATCCTTCGTTGTGTAGATATCAACATGGCCTCGTAGCTGACTTTCGTGCGATGTCAGAGTCGCCTTTTTCAGCTTTTCCAACATGCAGTTGATCTTAAGTATGTAAATCTCATGTTTGTACAGTTCACGGGTTTCAACAGGTAAATCGAATGCATCGACCTCCTGCATAACATGGTCCCGAAACGAAGTAGGGACCTTCACCTGCCGGTCTGAAATACTCAACTCACTACGCAAGTCGAGCAAACTACGACGAAACAACTCAATTGCGGTGTTTCTTTGTTCAATAATCGCAAAACGAGTTACGTCGTTGGTAACTTTCGGATTTCCATCGCGGTCGCCACCAATCCACGAGCGATACTTGAGAGGCGCCTTAATTTCAAGTCGTTTGTCGTAATAAAGGTCGCCAGCTTTGCGAATATCCTGAATAATATCCGGAACCACATCCCAAATCGAGGTTATGAAAAAATACAGTCCGTTGCGGATTTCGTCGCGGACAGTAATTTCGGAGCTTCGAACGTCATCGGTGTTTAACAGAAGCGCGATTTGATTGTATACACTGCTGATGACTTCTTCTTTTTCGGATGCAGATAGATCTGAGCGATTAAGCAGGGTTAGATATCCTGTTATTCGTTGCTGAATATTCAAAACCGTGCGTCGTCTTGCCTCCGTCGGGTGGGCCGTTAATGTCGGCTGAATATCCAGACACGAAATTAACTCCTGCACCTCATCGAACGAAAACTTATTCTGCTTTAGAAACCAGATAGCCTCTTGTATTGAGTCGGCACGAGGTTTATCAGCAGTCTCCTCCTGATCGCGTTCACGATTAATTCGGGTAATTTCTTCCTGCTCTGCTTTGTTCGCCAGATGGAAAAAAGCTTTAAACGCACGAAGTAACCAATCCAATTCGTGTGGTTTCAGATCGCGCATATCCTGCATCACCTGCTCTCGCAAAGACTCGTTACCGGGCTTATACGCATCTTTAAGCCGGGTACGAAACGATTCAATTTTGTCGTAAATCTCTGTCCCGGCCTGTGTTCGCACCGAATGACCTAATAATGTTCCTAACAAATTGACCTGTCGACTTAGCGATGGTGAAATGCCCTCTCCTTCTGCCTGTATCTCAAGGCCCTTCCAATTATACATACAAATAAATTCTTACTATCGTGTTATGATTCATGCTTATCTTTGGCATATTTTGTTGCTATATAAATACGCATTTTTTTTATATCATGAGAGCAAAATTTGTATAAATCTCCGATCTGCTTACTAAACTTTCCTGGTTATTCATCCTGTCTTGTAATGAAATCAATTCTATCGGCACTTTTTCTTTTTATTCTGATTCCCCCATCTCTAGCTACGGAGAATAACAATACTCTGATAATGACCGATAGTAATGACGGTCCGCGTATTGGGCTTGTACTTAGCGGTGGTGGAGCAAAAGGTCTTGCGCACATTAGCGTGCTGAAACTCCTGGAAGAGGTGAATATGCCCATAGATTTTATCGGAGGCACCAGCATGGGTAGCATAATTGGCGGACTATACGCCATTGGCTACACCGCAGATGAAATCGAGCAAATTGTTTTAGATGAAAACTGGGCCCGTTTATTCGACGACAGAACTAACAGGAGAATCATTCCTATTGAAGAAAAACAATGGGATGGCAAGTATATGATAAATTTGCCCGTGAATAATTTCCGGATTGGCCTGCCAACTGGTGTTATTGGTGGACAGCAAATCTCGAAGATGCTCTCTCGTCTAACTGCGCATGTGCACGGAACGACCGATTTTAACGATTTTCCGATTCCTTTTGTGGCAATTGCAACTAACCTCGTAGATGGTGAGCCCCTCATTTTACGTGAAGGAAACCTGAACGAAGTGTTACGAGCCAGCATGTCGATTCCAACCGTTTTTAGTCCGACTGAGTTAAATGGAATCATGACTATTGATGGTGGTCTTGCCAGAAACTTCCCTGTGGTTGATGTTCTTGAAATGGGGGCAGATTACATTATCGGAATAAATGCATCGACGTCGACAAACGAGCCTGATTCATCAAAAAACAGTCTGGTAAGCGTTTTAAACCAAGCTGTTTTTTACCATATCGCACAAACAACCCGAAATCAAGCGAGACTAGTCGATTTTATGATTCAACCCGAAATCGGTGATTTTGGGATGATGGATTTCGATGATGTCGATAAAATTTTGGCCTCAGCAGATCAGTACATACAAAAATATCGAGACCAATTACAAATAGTTGCCGATTCTATCAATGCCCTGCGCACCGACCCCGGAATGCGACATAGGTTCAGCATCAGTAAAATTGCCGGCATCCGCGTCGATGAAATTGAAATTCACAATGTTCATGTCTCAGATCCCGATATTATTCGCTCAGAATTACGCATGACCGAAGGCAACTTCTACTCAATCGCAGATATTGAATTCGGTGTTGATCGCATTTATAGCCTGCAGTTTTTCGAAAAGGCTTCTTACAGAATTGAGCCAACAAGCGACGATGGCTACAAACTTCATATTCATGTGATTGAGAAGAATCATGATTTTTTCCATGCCGGAATGCGTTATGATAACCGTAAAAAAGCTTCCCTTATATTCAGCACGACCTTTCGGAACCAATACAAGCCCACCTCATCGCTGCGACTCAGTTTTAGGCTTGGAGAAGAGCCAATGGGCGACGCTCAGTACTTTTACTATATCGGATGGAGGCCTAAACTTGGTGTCAATATCCGCGCGAATTACACCAGCCACAGAAACGATATTTATCAGGTGGCAAGTGATACGCAAGCAAGTATCATAACCGAATCGATAACTACTGAGGTTTGGGCCGGGCCGGTTGTTTCCACTATACTAATAATGGGTGCTGGTCTTCGTGAAGAATTCTTTACCCCATCTAGGGTTGTTGGCGTAACCGACCTGGAAAGTGACTGGCAGAACATTCACTCACTGTTCATGTTTCTGTGGCTAGATACGCGAGACGATATTGAGTTTGCAAAGCGAGGACAGCAATTTCGGGCCGATTATGAACAATCGTACAACTGGTTTGGCGATTCGAGAGTTTTCAGCCAGTATAGTTTAAAATGGGACAATTACGTACCACTGAATAACAAACTTGTGGTTTTTACTTCGCTTCAATCATCTATTTCGACCGGTGACTACCCTGTTCACAAGCGTAAAACACTAGGTGGTGTGCCCGGTTTTATGGGATATTATATTGAGGAAATCCACGACGACTGGATTAAATCTGCACAGCTAGGGTTCCAATACGAAATTTTGTCGAATCGTTTTCTACAGGCACGTGGTAATGTAGGGCGTGCATCCAAATGGAATAGTTTTGACTTCGAAGAAAATCCACTTTTAATCGGATGGGGACTCAGTGCAGGGATGAACACCGTGGTTGGTCCGGTTAAGGTCACCCTGAGTGGTAGTAAGCGGAATCCGGTTTTATACGATATTCGAGTCGGATTTAACTTCTAGTTCACGGGGCACTTTAGTTTAACTTCTAGTAAGTTCAGCCATCATGTGGGTTTCAGGTCGGAGGTTCTTAATAGCCAACTGCAAAAAACCTGGTATGAACGTGTTATACGTTGGCAATAAGTAATTTGGCCCTTTCAATCGATCCATAATCTGCTGGAATTTCTCTGTGCTGTGCCGCTTGATGATAGTCTTTCGTTGCTCTTCTTTGCTGAAATGATATAACATTCCTTCGGGATCTGCTTCCGGATGAAACTGTGTTCCAACGATTTCATCTGAAATTCTCATGGCCATAACGGCACGTTCGAGCGGAATATGTGGTCGAATTTTCTCGAGTGCCAAAATAGACGCCCCGAGGCTCTGTATCGATTTCATCTTGGGTTGAAGCACCTGCCACTCGCGAAAATCCGCAGCAAAGAAGCGATCAGACAGCTGCGAAAATAATGGGTCGCGTTTACCGGCATCCGTCAGGTGAACAGGCAATATCCCGAATGAATCTGACTTTCGTTTTACGACTTCGGCGATATCAAAATGACGGTTCATCAGCTGAAAAGAATGGCAAATGGAAAGCACATACTTTTTAGAATCAGAAACAATATTATGATTCCAAATTTCATCCATCCAGTTGAAGTACTGTGTCTCCCAGGGCTGGCCAACGCCGTCGAACGGACTTCCTGGTCCGCCAGATGAAATGTAGATATCGAAAGAAAGATCTGGAATCTCGTTCTTTGCACGCACATCAAATACGTCGTAACGAACCTCAACGCCATCAAAGCGCTTGTTTGTGAATTCGAGAATTTCTTTAATGCAGCGCATTCCTTGATTTTCAACACCATTGTATAAATCAAGAACAGCTACAGTAACTGGTAAATTGGTTTTAATCATTTAACGTATCGAAGAATAAAAACTGGGAGAGATCCGCCTCCAGCCGTTACATTGGCCAAATTGCTTGTAGATGTGCGTACTAAACACCCTCCCATCATAGACCCGTTAATATACGGATCTAAATCGATAACTGTTGGAATTGATTCCCAGCCATTAGCCGATTTCATCAAGAAAGGTTCTCTGGTGATGTCAACCACTTCCTGCACGACGTAGCCGTTATGCAAGCCATATTCGATTGCTTCGTGCCATTGGGTGTCGGTAGCCTCAAAGCCTAAAACCACTCCTTTACCACCATATTCATCGTTTGGCTTAATCACGAAATGTGCCTTATTTCTGGAAATGAGGTCTAAAAGTCCGACATACTGGCCTTTAAACAGGGTGTTTATATCCCTAATTCTGCGTGTCCATGGGATGTGTTGACGAATTGCGAACAATTCCTGTTGATTTAGCACATTGGTGTACTTCGGGTCGGTCAGAAACGAAAAAAGAGATTTTTTATGAACTAGTTTGGTCCGAAATGAATTTAGATAGCATGTTTTTTGAGTTCTGTATCCCTCTTCAAACGCCTCGCACTTATCTCTGATATCCATGAATTCGTTCATCAGAAGCCGGCGGTAGAGAATGTCGATTTTCCGGCCATTTGCATAAATCCACCCGTCTCTGATTTCCAGGTTTCTCGGATCACAAATTTCACAAGCGTAGCCTTTTAGCTCGAGGTGCTCCTTGACAATATGAAACTCGTGGATGGTCGGAATATCCAGAAAATCGACGATGCAAAACGTGGGCTTATCTTCCTTGCCGTCGAATTCTTCGTAATATACTCGTAGGAGTCCGTCGATTAAATGCTCGAGCGGCGAAATAAAACGAACGGGGAAGTTCTTGATAAACTTCTGGAAAATCGGCAACTCATGATACACTTTGGCCAGTTTGTGTAAATACCCCACTCCTGCCGGAC
>JAIUMT010000184.1 GCA_022565415.1 Balneolales bacterium
ATACGGGTAATGCAGATGTGGCAAATGAAGTAGCACGCACGTTTGTAGTATTTGATTTTGCTGCTCCAACTGGCATAGCAACGTATGGCGGACAAACCATGCCTGCAAGCTTAAACTGGAACGCGCAGGCGAATACAAATTTCCGAATGTTATCGGGTGTGGTAAATCTCAATGCCGAACTTCAAAATGATGATGACGATTTTGAGCGTGTTCGTATCACATTGGAGCGTTTCAACGCCCGGTCTCCCGGTGCGTCTGTAGTAACTTATCCTGGTGGAGACGAAGTAACCATAGCCAATCTCACAGATTCTGATAATCTGGTTTATAACCTGGATACCTCCACACTGAAGAAAGGGGGTTTATACCAGCTCAGGATATTTTTCGAAGATGATCTTGGTAATACATCGATTGCTGGTAGTCTTCAGTTTATCGTTGGCGAACCGCAGGTGCGTATCGCGGGGTTCAATCCGATAAAACAGCAACTTTACCTAAGCGGACCGATTCATGCTTTTTCTGCCAGAGTTGAATATTCAACTGATGGCGGCAACAGTTTCTCTATTTTGGGTACGTATGACCTGTCGACTTTTGGTGCTGCAACTCGTGACTATGCAAGACAAGCAACAGTTTCACTTACCAACTCAGTTCTTCCCGATGGCGAAATTATCTTCAGAGCTACCGGTGCCGATCGGTCGGCCGCCAACTTTTCGGAAGCACGATTTGCCAACGCTCCATCAACATTAACAGTTAATAGTAACGCTTCATCGGTGCAAGCATTGGCTCAACAGCACAGCAGCCCGGTTTCGTTTCTGAGTAGCGCCTGGGATCCGGGATTAAACGGTGGGAATCTTGGTTTGATGTTGAACAAAGATGCCGGTGATTTATCCAATATCCGTTTCGAAATCGACTCAAGCGGCAACGACGAGGAAGTGTCGTTGTTTATGATGCTGGATACCAATCCATATTCATCAGATGATGGAACCATCTCAACGGGTCTCTATACTGTAAATACGGAAACGGCGGCTGGCGATACAGATTTCTTCGCGGGCCGACTGGAATCGCTCGATGGAAATGTTCTCGGATTTCTCGACAATACGGATGCGGTTGACCTCACCGCTCCCGGTACCAATATTTCTACAGGAGGTGTGCTTTATGTATTTGCAACCACAATTAATGATGATGGTGAAGTCGATATGCGAATGGAGCGTATCATGGTTCATCGAATTGCAGCAAATCGTGGCGGTGAAATTCTGGCGCCAGACAACACACCGGTAGTCAGCATCGAGGAAAATGTTCTGGATAGAAATGCCGGTATCTATGTTGAACAAGATCGTGCCCGGTTCAGAAGTATACATGCATCCCAGCTCAACATAGGTCAGTTGGGGCCTGCGTATTGGATTGGTAGTCCCAATGGGGCGCAGTTGCGATCGGGTATGAGTTCGCGAATAACAATTGGCTTCGATCCTGATGAGTTGGGCGATATCTCGCCCGAGCGCATCAACATTGCAAATATTACATCCGCCGGAGAGTTCACATTTACTACCAATGCACGGGATAAACGCATCGACTCTTCCAACAATACTGTCAGTTTTAATCTGAGTGCTTTGCCGACCACACCTCAGAGATATACCCTTGTTGTTGATGGATTACAAACAGATAGTCAGGGGTCGATCGAAGTGGCTGAAATGATGGTAGGTAGTTCCACCAGCGGGAATTACACGACGCCAAATGGATCTTTCAGTGCCATCATTTCTGATAACCTGTCGGGGATAAATCCGGCAACGGCATTACTCTATGTTAATGATGTGAGGTTGAATGTTTCGAGTGTGCTCATTTCTGGCGGAACAACGAATAATGCGTATCAGTTTTCTGGCAGTTTAGGTAGTCTGAGTTTGCGGGAGGGGATTCATACAGCGCGTTTTCTGGTTGAAAACAACAGCGGTGACCGACTTAATCGGGAGTTGGAATTTTATGTAGACAACACGCCACTTCAGGTGAAGAACGACGTGGCGGTAGTTGGGGCAGGATCGGTGGTCAGTTTTACTGCCTATGATCCTCCTGTAGCCGATACACTTGGTGCCGGGCTCGACTCGTCTACCGTATATGTTGATATATGGGGCAGCAAGCTAGAGGATGAGAAAAGTACTACATTCAGGGTGCTGAACAGATTGTCGCCGAGTCAATTGGAATTCAGCGGCAGAAGTGATTCTGTGCAGGTCGCGTTTACGCTGCCATCCGACGTACTGTCATCAAATTTTGAAAATCTGATGTTTGTTATTCACAATCAGCCCGGGGTTCAGCTAACCGATACACTCGGACTTTCCCAGTACATTGTGGGTCCGGCAGATTTGGCTGGAAATACGCTCGCTCCTATAATCATAACCTCTGTGTTTGATCGTACACCGCCTGATATTCAGATTGTTAGTCGTACCGTTGAAACCGGCATCCGATTCCGAATCACCGACGAGCAATCGGGTGTGAATCCGGAGAGTATTGAACTGGAACTCATCGAACCGGGTGACGGTAATTCAGTAATTTACTTCATCACAGATGACGAACTTACATACAATCCATCCAATGGAAGTCTGGTTTTCAATGCCCCGTCGATGGGTGCTGAAATAATTCTATCCGTAGCCGACAGGGCGAATAATATAGCCGTACATGAGCTTATTGCAGAGTCAGAGCTTCTCACTATTGCCGAACTATACAATTACCCTAACCCGTTCAACCCGGATCATGGTGGTGCCACCATCACATTTATGTTATCCAAAGATGCTGTTGTGGACATTGAGTTGTTCGATTTAGTAGGCAGGCGGGCATCCCGGGTAATGCAAAATGAATCGCTCTCGGCCGGACGTACCTCCATACCGTTAGCCGGACAAGCCTCAGATGGTCGCGCGTTAGCCAATGGAGTCTATTTTCTGAGGGTGGTCGCCAGAGATGGTGATCGTCGCGAAGAGCAGGTGTTTAAAACCGTAGTAGCCAAATAATCACTGAATTAAAATCAGTGAGCAAAATAATTTATTATAGTTTAGGATTAAATATCATGAAAAATCTATCAATACTGACAATTATGCTGGCGCTAACGGTGAGTCTCAACACAAGCGATGCTGTTGCCCAAAACTTTGCCGCACCCTATCTGTTGTTTTCTAATTCAGCGGAAGCTGCAGGTTTTGGCGAAGCATACTCCACATTGGCAAATGATGCCTCCGCGGCTTTTTGGAACCCGGCAGGATTGGCTCAGCTTGAAAGTTTCAGCTTTACCGGAGTATCGGTGGTCGCAATGCAATTTGACAGGCAATTTTCGGCTGCCAATATTGCATACCACCTCGACAGAGTCGGGACGTTCGCATTCGTAGCAACCCAATCGGGGGTGAGTGATATACAGCGCCGCGATGATCAGGGAATACATACCGGTAACTTTGACACTTCAAATCAGGTTTTTGGTCTGTCGTTTGGGCGGAAGTTAACAGAAAACATATCATTTGGAATTACGGGCCGCTTTATCAAACAAGACCTGCATGTACAGGTAGATAATGGATACTCGGCAGATGTCGGATTTAGATACGACCAGGACTTGTTTTCGATAGGTGCCAGCTTCCAAAGTCTTGTAGGTAAAGTTGGTCCAGACGAACTACCCACATCATTTCGATTGGGTACATCGGTACGACCGCATGCAGGCATGATTATTTCAGTAGACCTGGTTGCGGACGACATCGAAGATCCGAATGCCAGAAGATACGCCAACTTTGGAGCCGGCTATGAACTTGAAATAAACGACATCATTCTGATACCACGAGCGGGTCTTCACGACAGTGCCCTCGCATTTGGAGGAGGAATTGGATTCAACCTGGGCAGTATGATTATTCGGGTGGACTATGCCTTTGTGAATGAGCCAGGCGATTTGGTTGGAACCAATCATAAAGTTGGACTGGTTATAAACGGATTATAATTCGGATGATGTTTTTATAAAAAAGGGAGGGTCGGTATACGCTAGCCCACCCTTTTTTTGTGTTTGATTTTACCCCAGATTCAAAACATGAATAGTTCAACACGTGTAACAAGAAAATTCAGCTACGAAACAGTAACCATTTCCGGTACGTCGAAATACAGTAGAAATACAGTAGAAATACACTTGTAGCAGATTCCCATCTTTATCGAAGACAACCAGTTGGTTTATTTTGGTCTGCACGAAGCAGTGACGGAAGCATACATAATGGAAGCCAGTGGCAAGACTGACGCGTTATTGCAACGTTACTACTAAAAATAACTACAGCGCCATTCCAGCGCCCATACATCCCGTCTCCAATCTCTCCTGTTATCAAGTTCACGGCCACTGGAGAGATATATTAAATAATCAGTGATTTATGTAATACGGCAGAGTTTCTTAGGCCGTAATATGCAATCTTATATGCAATGTTGCTCAACTCAGACCCCATCAGGTTAGCAGGGTAAATAAGTCTATATAAGAATAATAGCAACGCTTCCTGCACACGTTAAATCACCCAGATGAAAGACATCGGACCAATACGCCAAAGAATAGCAAAATTGCCTTCTGTGAAGAATCAGGCGATTAAGCTGAGTGAGAATGCTATTAAAAAAACGCAGAAGGCAAATCGGTTCTTTTTAGAAATCGGAGAGTTCAACCTGTTTCTGTGGTTAACGGTGAAAGCGTCGTTTTCGCGCCATTTCGAGTTCAAAGAGTTTTTACGACAGTGTTTTTTGGTAGGAAACAAAACCGTTCCGCTTATTACATTAACCGGACTAGTGATCGGGTTGGTACTAACCATTCAAAGTCGGCCGATTCTTGTCGATTTCGGAGCCGTTTCCAAACTTCCGGGCATGGTTGCCCTGTCGATCGTAAGGGAAATGGGTCCGGTTGTAACGGCGCTAATATGCTGCGGGAAAATTGGTTCGGGAATGGGCGCGGAATTGGGATCGATGAAGGTTACCGAACAGATCGATGCAATGGAAGTTTCCTCAACAAATCCCATCCGCTTCCTGGTTGTTCCAAGAGTTCTGGCAGCTACACTCATGATACCCATCTTGGTACTTTATGCCGATGCGTTAGGAATTTTGGGTAGCTGGGCGGGTTCGAACATAAAAGGAGACGTTACGTTTGTCCTTTTTTTCACCCAGGCATTTAGCGCGATCGGATTCTCAGACTTCTTCCCTGCCGTCATCAAAACGTTCTTTTTTGGCGCAGCAATTGGATTTGTAGGATGTTACAAAGGGTTTACGGCCGGACGCGGAACAGAAAGTGTCGGAAAAGCAGCGAACCAGTCTGTCGTTCTGGCATCGGTATTCGTGATTCTAATCGACCTCATCGCTGTACAAATCACTGATATGCTGTATTAACTATGGAACAGGACAACATCATATCAAATGCCGAGACATCCAGCACCGCTCCATCAGCCAAGACAATCATTGATGTTAAGGGTTTATACAAGGGGTTTGGCAACGTTCCGGTATTAAGTAACCTTTCGTTGCAGTTGTTCGAAAACGAGAACCTTGTGGTACTCGGCAAGTCCGGGTCCGGTAAATCTGTATTGATAAAATGCATGGTTCGTCTCTTGACTGCCAACTCGGGAAGCATCCACATTTTTGGCAAGAATGTGAATGAACTCGATGATGGTGAACTCGCAGAACTGAGAGTGAAAATCGGGTTTCTTTTTCAGAGCGGGGCGTTGTACGACTCGATGACAATCAGGGAGAATCTTGAGTTTCCATTGATCCGAATTAAGAAGCACCTTTCCCGCAAAGAGATTGACCAGAAGATCGAGGAAGCTTTAGAAAACGTCGGCTTGTCGGATACGATGAACAAAATGCCGTCTCAGCTTTCCGGAGGTATGCGCAAGCGGGCAAGTCTGGCCCGCACCATCGTAGTCGATCCAATGATAATGCTGTACGATGAACCCACCACAGGACTAGATCCAGTGACATCCGATGAAATCAGTACCCTCATCAATAACGTCCAGAAAAAGTATAATACGTCATCCATCATAATAACGCACGATATTGAGTGCGCCCGCACCACTGCCGATCGGGTCATTATGCTGAATAAAGGTGAAGTTTATCTCGAGGGGACAATCGAAGAGTTTGAGCAGTCTACAGACGAGCTGATTCAGTCTTTTTTTAAAATCAGACCACCGCAATAACAACATAGAATAACACGATTATGGATAATTTTACCCCCGCTTTTAAAGCCCGATTAGGCATGTTTATCGCTGTTGGGATGGTGATTTTTCTGATTATCATTTTTTTTATTGGAAGACAGCAGAACCTGTTTAATCCGGTATTTCAGCTAACCACCAATTTCAACAGTGTGGGCGGACTACTGGTGGGGAATAACGTTCGATATGCGGGTATTAATGTCGGAATTGTGGATAATATTGCCATCATCAATGATTCGACTGTTCAGGTTAGTTTTCTGGTAAGGAGAAATGTTCAGGATTTCATTAAAGCCGACAGCAAAGCAGGCATAGGGTCTGATGGAATCATTGGCGACAAGGTGTTAATTATTGCTCAGGGCACAACTGGTACACCGACTGTGCAGGATGGTC
>JAIUMT010000185.1 GCA_022565415.1 Balneolales bacterium
GTCGTGTTGATATCGGTGTCGGCCTGTGGCACTACTGAACCCGACCGCGATGAAATGGTGCGCTCCATCACAACACTCGAAACAGAAGTCTCCGAACTCATTTCCGAAACGGGTAGATCTTCATTCAGCTTGGAACGAACAGCCGAACTACGTGATGCATACATTCATTTTGCCGATACTTTCGCTGGCGATTCGCTTTCTGCCGAGTTTTTATATCAGGCGGCTATGATTGATGCCGACATGCACGACGACGTAAAGACCGGCATCCACTACCTTGAAAGACTTGTTGATGAATATCCAGACCACGAGCTAACTGCTAAAACACTGTTTATCATTGGATTCACTTACGCCGAGCAGCTTAATGACTACGGCAAAGCACGGGATGCCTACAATCGATATCTGGATAAATATCCGGAGGGTGACATGGCCGAATCGGTGAAAATCGAGCTTGAAACGTTGGGAATGCGCCCGGTTATTGACTAAGTCGTTCTCATGAGGGATGCTTTTATGGATGGAGGCAACCCAAAATATCCACAAAAGGACTATCTCAGCTAAAACACACTTCTTTGGTGCCCGGAACTTCTGTCTGCCGCTGTGTTCAACGTACCTATTCGATTTAGTGACAGCACATCGGTGCAAAAAAAACTTTTTCTCAATTTCGGGTTCTCTAGGCAAAAAAAAGGGTGCAACCCCCAGCGAGTTGCACCCACGTAATGATGACCTGACTTAACAATTGATCAAACCCCATATTTGATCAATCTCTCTCAAACCTGAATTTCTAAAAGAGGTCCGTCCGAAGATGATAAATTGACCTGTTTTATTAATCTGTTGTAACTGCCTTATCACAGGTTAGTTACAGTCGTAATAATACCGCTGTGACCTTAAAGCAGAAATTAGAGCCTTCTAACAAAGATGCTTAATGCAGTCTTAAGGCACATCGCAAGATTAAGATTCCCTCACATTTGACTCGGGCCTTCGCGAAACACACGCAAATACGATTCAAATCAAATTATGCGTATCTTGGCCATTCGATAGAATTTACCAGCACAAAATCAGGTTATGAGTAAAAACGTACGCGTTCGATTCGCCCCATCTCCAACAGGAATGTTACATATTGGCGGACTCCGAACTGCCTTATACAACTATTTATTTGCCAAGCATCACAACGGTGAGTTCCTTCTTCGAATCGAAGACACCGATCAGAACAGGTATGTTGAGGAGGCCGAATCAGACATCAAAACGGCGCTTATTTGGGCGGGAATGCCTCCGGATGAAGGTCCAGACAATCCCGGATCTGTGGGACCGTACCGGCAAAGTGAGCGTTCTGAAACGTACTTGAAGTATGCGCGGCAGCTGATTGATCAGGGAAATGCGTATTACGCGTTTGACTCCGCGGAGGATATTGAGGCTATGAGGGAGGAGTTGAAGTCCGATGAGAACCCGAACCCCAAGTACGACTCAACCACCCGAACTTCGATGAAAAACAGCCTCACGCTGTCGAAAGATGAGGTAGAAAACCGAATTAAAAATGGCGACCCGTACGTAATACGCCTGAATGTACCGGAATCTGGCACAGTTGAATTCAACGACATCATCCGAGAACATGTCAGTTTTGATGTTAAAGGCCTCGACGATCAGGTTTTGATGAAATCTGACGGACTGCCTACGTACCACCTCGCAAATGTTGTAGACGACCATCTGATGGGAATTTCGCATGTAATTCGTGGTGAAGAATGGCTCAGCAGCGCTCCAAAACACATCTTGTTATACAAGTTTCTGGGCTGGGAAGCACCTGAGATGGCACATCTCCCACTGATTATGAGTCCGGCCGGGGGCAAGTTGTCGAAACGGAACGCCGAAGAACTCGGAATTCCGGTGAATGTGCGCGATTATATCCGATTGGGATACGAACCCGATGCCTTGGTCAATTTCCTGGCATTTTTGGGATGGAATCCGGGCGATGAGCGCGAAATCATGACCATGCAAGAACTCACGAAAGAGTTTTCCCTCGAAAAAGTGAGTAAATCGGGTGCTGTTTTCAATATCGACAAACTGACCTGGTATAATGAGCATTATCTGCGAGCGATGACCGACGAGTCTCTTGTTCCTGCGCTGGAAAAAGAGTTAACAAAAGCCGGAATCAGCGGATTCAACGATGCCTATCTCGAAACAGTGGTTCATTTGCTGAAAGAGCGGGTTTCGCTAACCTCCGAATTTGTAAACCAGGGACGATTTTTCTTCGAAGCTCCCTCCGAATTCGACGAAAAAGCGGTTAAAAAAGCGTGGAAAGGCGATGCGATCGACTTGGTAACCGAATTCAAAGATGAAGTCGAGAAGCTTACCGATCATAGTGCGGCGAATCTCAATGACAAACTTTCTGGCATTACCGAGGCCCGTGGCGTTGGCTTCGGCAAGTTAATGTTACCCGTTCGGGTGGCCATTACAGGCACCGGATCTGGTCCCGACCTGTTCGAAACCATGGAACTCCTCGGCAAAGAAACGGTCGTAAAACGCCTCGATACAGCTTTAAACAAGTTTTCGGAATAACCTAATTATCATAATGCATGAGTTTAGATAATCGCTCCCGCAAGGTCTTGGTATTTTTACTGTTCCTGGTCATCTGTTGGTTTGCACACGAAAGTTTGCTGGCCGATACGGGAGCGCAAGCTGAACTTCCAGGAATCGAAGCCGAGACTTCGGTAAGATCCGTCTCGTGGACCAGCCTCCTGCCGCCTCTTTTCGCCATCGGAATCGCTCTGATGTTGAAACAGGTTCTCATTTCGCTGTTTATCGGCGTATGGGCCGGCGCCTGGCTCGCCAGCGGGGAAGGATTTCGCGGCATATTCACCGGATTCTTCGACACCATCGCCGTTTATATCGTGCCCGGGGCAGCCGATCCCGATCGCATGAGCATTATGATTTTTACCCTGCTTATTGGCGGTGTGGTTGGAATAATCTCTGCCAATGGCGGCATCCGCGGAATAATCAACGTGATGATGAAGGTGGTAAAAACCCGGATTCAGGGTCAGGCAATGACATCCGCGATGGGTTTTCTCGTGTTTTTTGATGATTATGCCAACACGATGATCGTGGGCAACACCATGCGTCCGCTCACCGACAAGCTCAACATAACCCGGGCAAAACTTGCTTATTTAGTCGATTCCACAGCCGCGCCGGTAGCCACAATCGCCCTTGTTTCGACGTGGATTGGCGCCATGGTCGCTTACATTGCCTCGGCCGAAGCCGGAATGGCCGACTACAACGAATCGGCATATCTCGTTTTCGTAAACAGTCTTCCATATAACTTCTACGCTTTTTTTGCGATCATTTTCGTGCTGATGATTGCCCTGACGGGTAGGGATTTTGGTCCGATGCTCACCTCCCGAATGAACCTGTTGCGCGCAAAAACGGATCCGGAGTACGACCCCTATGGCATCCATCATAATAAATCGGAAGACGAAACCGATCAGAATGAATCGACATCGCACTGGACCAACGCCGCGATTCCCATCGTCGTTCTCATAGTTTCGACCATTGCCGGATTATTCATAACCGGTGAAGGAAGTTCCCTTCAAGATATAATTGGCACGGCCGACTCGTACACAGCGTTGGTCTGGGGCGGCCTCCTCGCATTATCTGTAGCCATTGTGATGACGCTGGCTCAACGACTTTTATCCCACGAAGACACCATGAAAGGCATGTTGAAAGGCATGCACGTGATGTTCGACGGGCTTCTGATTTTGGTTTTGGCCTGGGCTTTGAGTGATATAACCAACGTTTTGGGCACGGCCGACTATTTGGTATCCGTATTTGATGGGTTGTTGAATCCGTACTGGGTTCCGGTAATCATTTTCGTAATCTCGGCAGGAACTGCATTTGCAACTGGTTCGAGCTGGGGAACCATGGGGATTTTGATGCCAATCGCAGTTCCGTTGGTATGGAATTTGGGGGCAAGTGCAGGGGTTCCGCCTGAGGTGAGTCATGAGTTAATCTATGCCAGTGTGAGTGCAGTTTTGGCTGGAGCTGTTTGGGGCGACCACTGTTCACCAATATCCGACACTACCATCCTGAGCTCGATTGCCTCACAGTGCGATCACATCGAACACGTTCAGACGCAGCTTCCTTACGCGCTGGTTGCAGGTGGAGTGAGTGTTGCTGCAATAATATCAGCTACTGTATTCGACGTCTCTCCATGGATCATATATCCGGTCGGAATCGCCATTCTGTTCGGGGTCATCATGAAATTCGGGCGGTTTGCCAGCCTCGACGATCCATTAGATCCAAGCAAAGACGAAGCAGGTTGATTGTTTTCATCAGCGAAACATCTTAATTGGGGAAGAATCCTACTTAGCGAAGAATCTAATTTGGGGAAGCAATTTTTTTAGCAAAGCATCCTACTTGGGGAACAGAATCCAACAACCAACGAATTACCATCCATTTATGTTCTAAGTCACATACCCACCCTGCCGCAGGTTATGAAGTTCACGATAATACCGTATCTTTGTCCCCTGTCACAGATGTCTATGCTATTATGGGAAAACTTAATCTACAACATGTACTATGGGATATAAATCTCTTGTCCTTAAACCTTTTTCGCGAAAAATTGCACGTGATATTAATGAGTGGTCGCAAAATGCTGTAACCACTCAAAAACAGATTTTTAACGAATTAATTAAAAAAGGGAAAGCAACCCGCTTCGGAAAAGATCATCATTTCGACAAGATTAAGTCGTATGAGGACTTCAAGAACATGGTCCCGGTACGCGATTATGAAGGCATCAAACCCTACATAGAAATGATTAAAGAAGGCCAGAAAGATATCCTTTGGCCTGGAAAACCTGCCTATTTCGCCAAAACATCTGGTACGACATCTGGTGTTAAGTACATTCCCCTCACAAAAGACAGCCTTTTAAACCACTTCGGATCGGCCAGAAACGCCTCCCTCAATTATGCGGCTCAGTCGGGCAATTTCGAATATCTGGATGGAAAATTGATATTCTTGTCGGGTAGTCCGAAAATGGAATTGGTAAATGGAATTAAAACCGGACGACTATCCGGAATTGTGAATCATCAAGTGCCGGCGTGGCTCAAAACGAATCAAAAACCCAGTTACGAAACCAATTGCATCGAAGATTGGGAAGTTAAAGTAGAGCGAATTGTGGATGAAACCATGAACGCCAATATGACTATGATATCGGGAATTCCGCCGTGGGTGCAAATGTATTACGAACGACTTCTTGATCGAACCGGAAAGAAAACCGTGCGAGAAGTATTCCCGAATTTCAGCCTTTTTGTGTACGGTGGGGTGAATATGGAGCCGTATCGTAATAAGTTGGAGTCGCTGGTTGGCGGACGAGTCGACAGCGTGGAAACATATCCGGCTTCTGAGGGATTTATCGCCTTTCAGGATCAGCTCAACTCCGAAGAACTGCTACTTAACACCAATTCGGGCATTTTCTTCGAATTTATTCCAGCGGATGAGTTTTTTAATGAACATCCGACTCGAATAATGCTGGATCAGGTTGAACCGGGTGTTAGCTATGCTGTGGTTGTTAATAATAATGCCGGACTTTGGGGGTACAGCCTCGGCGACACGGTTAAATTCACCTCCGTAAACCCATATCGCCTAAAAGTTAACGGCCGAATTAAGCACTACATTTCGGCATTTGGCGAGCATGTTATCGGAAAAGAAGTTGAGGAAGCGTTGATGGAAACTTCACGCAGTTTCGACAGTAATGTGGTTGAGTTCACCGTAGCGCCGCAAGTAAACCCGGAAACGGGGCTTCCGTATCATGAGTGGCTGATTGAGTTCGACAAACAACCCGATTCCCTTGAGAATTTCATATTACAGTTGGATGGGAATATGCGCGAGCAGAATATTTATTACGACGACCTCATCAGAGGTAAAATTCTTCGCCCGTTGGTTGTAACCACGTTGAAACGGGATGCATTTCGCAATTTCATGCGGGCTGAGGGCAAGCTTGGCGGACAAAACAAAGTGCCGCGCCTATCTAACGATAGAGGTCTTGCAGACAAACTGCAGTTGTTCCGGGTCGACACGATAGAAGAAGTTGCCTGAAATGGCTAATGGTTTCCCATAATTTAAAAACGGGCCGACCAATGTCGAGTAGAACAACATTCGATCCATAAAATTTATGTCGTCTCGCAGGATGGCGCGTTGTATCCATCCAAACGAAATCCGTTGTCGTCGGCATCAAGCGTAACTTTTTCGACCTGAGCAACAGCCTCGGGATCTACACTAAACCGGATTCCTTCGACCTCAAATTTCGAGTCATTGGCCGCTTCTTCTTTGATTAAACCCATTTGAAGGGACGGTCCACAGCAACCGGCTGACATAAAAAATCGGATTGAACCATCAGCCAAATCTTCGGTGGGAATCATTTTTTTTAGAGCTTCAACGGCATTGGAGGTTACATTCATTGTATTAATTGGTTAGTTCGGTTTCAAAGTTAAAAAGAGAGTTTCGCAATTCGTCAACCATGGCGGTTCCGACAATTTCGCGCTTGAGCAACGGCATCGGAAACAGCGGCGCATCA
>JAIUMT010000186.1 GCA_022565415.1 Balneolales bacterium
CATCGAGTTGGGCCAGGGTTTTTTCGAGCTCCGAATTGGAGTCACTGTTATCGAAAGCGGCACCGCCATTGGACAGAACCTGCTTCTTCCAGGTTGTTATTTGGTTGGGGTGAACATCGAACTTGACAGCCAGTTGCTGGATGGTCTTGCGTTCTTTAAGGGCCTCTAAAACAACTTTGGTTTTGAAGGCAGCGGTGAAGTTTCTTCTTTTTTGTCTCATAGTCAGCAAATTAACAGATTATTGTTCTGCTGTCCTAATTCTTTAGACCACTACAAGAAAAAGCGCCCCACAAACAATATGTGAGGCGCTTTTAAATATTTCTTAATACCTAGGTTCGTAATAATTCACTCACCCCGGGCTTAAAAACTCATCAGGCTTTTACAACACTGTTGTCGCCAAGATGCGCACGACCTTCGAGTCCGGTTACTTCTGCATCAAAACCGATACTACACCAGTCCAGCTTGCTTTCGGTAACTTTCGCCCGATCCAAAACGATGCTGTTCTTAACAGAACTTCCGATAATTTCGGCCCCAGCACCAATGCTTGCGTTCGGACCAATTTTTGATCCTTCGATTTTGGCACCTTCGCCGATGTAAACTGGTTGGATGATTTCACTGCCTGGGAATTTGGACGAATCAACGGCCTGATTTTCCTTATTCACAATGAAATTGCTTGTTTCAATCCAAGCGTCGATTGTGCCGCAATCCAGCCATTCATCAACGGTAGCGGCCTTGAAAACTTTTCCATCTTTCAAAAGGGCGTCGATTGCGTCGGTAAGCTGATATTCATTTCCATGACCGGTTATGTTGTTATCAATCAGATATTGAATGCGATTGCGCAATCCTTCGCCATCTTTGAAATAATAAACGCCGATAATCGCCATATTGGAGATAGGTTCGGATGGTTTCTCGACGAAACTTGTGATTCTTCCTTCTGTTTGAACAGCGACGCCGAAACGGGAAGGATCTTCAACTTCTTTAAGCCAGATAACACTGTCGGCATCGCCTACGGTTACTTTTTCGGCCGTATCGAAGAGTGTGTCGGCAAAAACGATAATGACTTCCCCCTCAAGCTTCTCGGCTGCGCAAAACACAGCATGCGCGGTTCCGCGAGCGACATCCTGCTTGTAAAAACTGGCAGTTGCACCCTGACGCTCACTCATTTCAGTAAGGTCGCGCTTAACGTCGTCGCCGAAATCGCCCAAGACAAATACGATTTCATCAACGGTTCGGTCGATAGTACGCGAAAAAGTTTGTACTATGCGTTCCACTATAGTAGTCCCCGCAACGGGCAACAGTGGCTTCGGTGTAGTATGCGAATGTGGACGAAGACGAGTACCCCTGCCCGCCATAGGAATAATAAGTTTCATCTAGTGTAATCTCTTGTGTTTTGGTTTCATGAGCGGTTAAAGATAGGAGAACTTGCTATATTTAGCGAATTTTACAAGCAGACCCCAAACCCCGATTACTTTTGGCAAACTATCTTCTGTTTATCCAGTTTTTGATGATTACAATGAGTGCTGTAATGATGTGGCACTTATACTGGCGTACCCGTTTTTTCGTGCATACGTTTCAGTTATCGGGTTATAAACTTTCTGAGTTTTGGTCGTGGCTAAAAGAGAACTGGAATACGCACGTCATCAATCTTACTCACGCATTTTCTAATATTCTGTTGCTGGTGATGGTGTTGCTTTTAAGCGATCGGTTTACCCAAACTGCACCGATTGTACTTCTCACAATATCCATGACCTTATGGTACTGGCCGGTTGATTTGTACCGCAAAAAAGAGAAAAAGCCTCTAGTTGTAACGTCCCGTGTTCAACGACTTCTCGTACCGATTGTGTTTTTTGGATCGATTTTCCCACTTCTCGGGGTTCAATTGTCGTTTTTAGCGCGGAATATGTTGCCAGATCCCTACATTCTCACTTTTGGATGTGTTTTTGGCGTAATATTGATTCCGTTTGTCGTACTTCTCGCCGGACTTCTAACCAAACCCGTTGAAACGTTCATTCAGCGCAGCTTCATCCGTCAGGCCCAGCGAAAGTTAGCCTCCATGCCGAATCTTAAAGTTATCGGAATAACGGGCAGTTATGGCAAAACAAGCACAAAGTTTGCCCTGGCGACATTGCTCTCTGAGCGGTACTCCGTTTGTTTTACTCCGGGTAGTTTCAACACGCCCATGGGCATATGCAAAGTCATTAACAACGACCTGGAACCCACGCATCAGATTCTGATTCTGGAAATGGGCGCCCGATACAAAGGCAATATCAAAGAGCTTTGCGACATCGCACATCCAAATGTTGCGGTCTTAACAAACATTGGGAAGGCTCACATGGAAACCTTTGGCTCGCAACAAGCTATTGCCCAGACAAAAGGGGAGCTTTTGGAGGCACTACATCCCGGAGAAGTGGCCATTGTGAACGCTGATGATGCCCTTGTAATGGAAAGGGCTCACATGCGCAACGATATATCGTTGATTTCGGCGGGTGTTGAGGCGGGCGATTTTCGGGCAACGAATATTCGGTATGATGCCAACGGATGCTCGTTTACGGTGACATTTAAAAACGAAGAGTCGGTTCAGGTTCAGACTCCGCTGCTCGGATTGCACAATGTGCAGAATATTTTACTCGGATTTGCTGTGGGTCATCATTTTGGGCTGCGACTCGAAACAATGGCCCTGGCTGCATCCCGAATTGAACCTGTTGAGCATCGCCTCGAGCTAAAACCTGCCGGAAAATACACCATCATTGATGATGCGTTTAATTCGAACCCCGTCGGAGCACGCAACGCAATCGATGTTTTAGCGGCATTTGAGGGCGGAAGAAGAATCGTGGTTACTCCCGGAATGGTGGAGTTGGGCGATATTGAAGTTCAGGAGAATACGGCCTTTGGAGAACATATTGGCCGGTCGGGTGTGGAAATCGTTGTGCTGGTGGGACCTCAACAAACATTGCCAATCCGCAATGGATTGCGAAATGCGGGTTACCCGGATGATCAGATTCACATCGCGGAGAACTTGTTTGAGGCGAATAACTGGATCAAATCTCAGCTTCAAGATGGGGATTTCATCCTGTACGAAAACGACCTGCCAGATACGTATATAAGGTAGGAAGCTTAACTTGCCCGCATAATGCGTCATTAATACAGTGAGCACGCTCGATCAGTTTAAAAGTGCATTTTCTAGAGTTAAATCTTGCTCAATTATTTGCCCCATCTTGGTCATCTTCTTCAAAGTTTTACGCTTTGACAGCCCTTTCTAGCACATATAGCCGTTGAGGCACAAATCCTTACTCGTATCGCAACACATCGCTTGGTTGCAAGTTAGAAGCACGCCGGGCAGGATACCAACTCGCCGCCAAACACAACAGCATTGATCCGCCGATAACCAAGCTCACATCAACCGGATCAATAACCACCGGATAAGCACTTATGATAAACGATTCGGCTCCCGCGAGTTGCACGATCTCATATTTATGTTGTAGCCAGCTAATCGCCAACCCAAGCGAACCGCCAATTCCGCATCCAATAAGGCCAATTAGCAATCCCTGACGCAGAAATATTTGCCGGATTTGCTTTTTCGAATACCCAAATGAAATCAAAACACCGATATCCCGGCTTTTCTGGATCACAATCATGGTAAGCGACCCCACGATATTCAGCACCGCAACCCCAACAATCAACATCAATATGAAATAGGCACTCCATTTTTCAATGTTCATAACATCGTAGAGGGGTTTTTGTAAGTCATACCACGTGCTGATGGTGTACGCATCACCAAACTGATCCTGAAGCTGCGCTTTTATTCGGTCGGCATCATCTATATTGTTTAATCGAATGTCGAAACCGGAAAACTGATTTCGAATATTGAACATCCGCTGTGCAGCAAGAATGTCCACAAAAACCACAGATCCCTCGAAAACCTCTCTCATATAAAAGCTTCCGCGGACGTCGAAGGTGTAAAACCGCGGACCTGAAAACTGTGTTAACGAGCGTTGAATGCCATCTGCGCTAAGCAATGCTACGCGATCACCCGTGCCGATACCTAGCTGACCCACAAGCTGATTTCCAATCAAAATTCCGGGCCGATTTTCTCTCACAGAAAGGTCTTTTTGTCCGTCTTCGAGGGCTTCATCCATGTCTACAATCTGGAAATAGGTCGCTGGTTCGATGCCGCGAACTTCAACAACTTTATCGGTATTGTTTCGATGAGCCAGCAATGCTTTCCCCTCGATATAGGGCGAAAATATGCGAATTTCGGGGGTGTTAGCCAGAAGTTCTTCCATCTCGGCAGAAGGAGTAAACAAGCGCGTTTCGGCCGATTCGATGCGAATATCAGGATCGTAACTCAGCAGCATCCCTTTAATCAGGTCGAAAAATCCGTTAAAAACCGACAAAATGATGATTAGAAGCGCAGTTCCGATGGTGATTCCGGCAATGCTGATGGACGTAAGCACCGAAATGAGCGTAATATGTTTACGCGAGAATAAATATCTGGAAGCTATGAGTTGTATGGGGTTCATAATTTAAAATACAAAAAATCTGAAGCTCGCTTTATTTGATTACAGCCTTTATTCAAATGTCATCAAAAATTCCTATTTTGTTGGTTCACAAATTAAGAGGTGTAATGTGAAAAAAAGTGTTTTAGATAGGGCGCAAATAGACGCCATCTCCCGGGGTGAACATGATAACCCGTTTTCAGTGTTAGGGTTGCATATTTTGGAAAAATCTGGTGGGGTAGTCATCAGAACATTTCAGCCCTATTCCGACAAAGTTGAGGTTTTAAATCATTCCTCCAAGAAATCACACGAAATGACGCGTATTTCTGAGGCAGGCTTGTACGAACTCCACCTCAAAACGACCAAAAAGGCGTTTCCGTACAGCTATAAAATCTATTGGCCTGGACAAGAACCTCTCGAAAAATACGATCCCTATAATTATGCCAGCTTAATCAGCGATTTTGACCTGCAAATTTGGGGTGAGGGAAACCATAGCCGGGCGTATCGGTTCATGGGCGCTCATCTTAAGGAAGTTGATGGTATTAAAGGAACGCATTTCGTGGTTTGTGCACCGTCTGCGAAACGAGTTAGCGTTATCGGACCATTTAACGGATGGGATGGACGAACGCACGCCATGCGTCGGCATTACGATCAGGGCATTTGGGAGATTTTCATTCCGGGCGTTGATGAAGGATCGTTCTACAAATTTGAAATCGCCTCAGTCAACACAAACCTCCCGCTAAAAAAAGCAGATCCATACGCATTTGCATCGGAACTTCGTCCGGGAACCGCCTCAATCGTCTCCAATATCGACACCTACGAATGGCAGGATTCAGAATGGATGGAGAATCGAACTTCAGGCTTCGACGCTCCCGTTTCGGTTTATGAGCTTCACATCGGAAGCTGGAAGAAGAAAGACAACGGCGATTTTCTTACTTACCGCGAGCTGGCCGACGAGCTCATTCCGTACGTTAAGGACATGGGTTTTACGCATATCGAGCTGATGCCCGTGGCAGAGCATCCGTACGATCCGTCCTGGGGCTACCAAATTACCGGATATTACGCGCCAACCAGCCGATTCGGCACCCCGCACGATTTCATGTTCTTCGTGGATAGTTGCCACAAGGCTGGAATTGGCATTTTAGTCGACTGGGTCCCCGCACATTTCACAAAAGACGACCACGGACTACGCTTTTTCGACGGAACCCACCTTTACGAACATGCCGATCCGCGCAAGGGCGAGCACAAAGACTGGGGAACAAACATTTTCAACTTTGGCCGCACGGAGGTGCTCAATTTTCTCATTTCCAATGCGGTTTACTGGCTCGACAAGTTCCATATCGACGGACTTCGTGTCGACGCCGTGGCCTCGATGCTGTACCTGGATTACTCTCGAAACGAAGGCGAGTGGGTGCCAAATCAGTTCGGTGGACGAGAAAACCTCGAAGCCATTCACTTTCTGAAACGCTTTAATGAGGTCGTTCACGCCGAATTCAATGGCGTCATGACCATGGCCGAAGAATCGACATCCTGGCCGATGGTATCGCGTCCGACCTACCTTGGCGGACTCGGTTTCGATTACAAATGGAACATGGGTTGGATGAACGACACGCTCAAATACATGGAAGTAGATCCGATTTTCAGGAAATACCACCATAACGAGCTAACTTTTTCAATGATTTACGCCTTCACCGAGAATTTCATCCTTCCGTTCTCGCACGATGAAGTGGTTCACCTCAAACGCTCGATGATTTCCAAAATGCCGGGCGATGTGTGGCAGAAGTTCGCGAATCTGAGGCTATTATATGCGTATATGTATGCACATCCGGGCAAAAAACTGCTATTTATGGGCTGTGAGTTTGGTCAGTGGACCGAGTGGAGCTCGGAAAAGCAACTCGACTGGCCTTTACTCGAATTCGATACCCATTCGGGAATCCGCACGCTTCTTTCGGATTTAAACACGCTTTACGGCGAAGAGCCATCGCTTCATGAGGTCGACTTCGACTGGAAAGGATTTCGTTGGATAAACGCTTCCGATTACGAAAAGA
>JAIUMT010000187.1 GCA_022565415.1 Balneolales bacterium
TAGTTTGATGAAGGCGGGGATGCTTAACGATTCCGATAGTTGGGGATGCTTTTTCTAATATCGCAACATATATGGGATGTTGTCAATACACTTTCTTTGTACTTGTTTATTAGTCACTTGTTCCCGCCCGAACTTCAAATGGAACGCGAATGGGTTCTAGTCGTTGACTTACGTCGTTTATTGAAACAACATGGGGTGACACTTGAATGTAGTACGATCCGGGCTCCAATGGCACCTGTTCTGAACGATTTAACGTCCAGTTAAAACGGTGTTCTACCATTGTGAACTCCGTTTGAATTGATATGCTGCCGTTTTTTCGGATGAAATGGTGTTGTTGGATTCCTGCACCGCCGCTCAATGATCCGGGCACAGCAAGAGCCATATCTTCGTCGGAGCCTTCTTTCTTTATCACGATGCTTGCGAAAGGAGGGCTTGCAGTAGTAATGATTACATCCTCAATTCGGTAATTGTGTACGTGTAAAGAGAACTGCAACGTTTCGTTGGGCGTGACAGATTGCTTACTCAGCTCCGTGCGAAGATGGAGTCCGTACTGCATGC
This sequence comes from Balneolales bacterium, assembly GCA_022565415.1. GTDB lineage: Bacteria > Bacteroidota > Rhodothermia > Balneolales > HLUCCA01 > HLUCCA01. Next base: position 559 of record JAIUMT010000187.1, read on the forward strand.
TGTTCTCGTTATTCGAGTTGGTCACGTTGCACGAGGTGAGCACTAAAAATACAAATAGCAGGCAGAGGGTGAGTTTTGCATCCATGTCGTTTGATTTATGTTACATATAACATAATTATTAATACGTACAAGCGAAATGCAATTCGCTGACTTAAATACTTTTAACGAAATAGCGCTTAACATCCAGATCGTCCGAAATCGGCGCATCATTCACGAGGTGTTCTCCTAAAATCGCTGCCACATGTTCGGAAAACAGCAGTCCTTTCGAGCCCAATGCTGTGTAAATGCTGAGGCCCGGGTGATTCGGATGTCGGCCAATGACCGGTAACTTGTTCGGGGTCGTTACCCGAATGCCGGCTTGCTGACCCGTTTTGATGATTTTGCCCGACAACGACGGCATGATTTTGAACATTTTATACAGAATCTGCTGATAAGCCTGTTCAGTTAAGTCAAGGTTGTTCTGATTGTGCTCGTATGTGGAGCCTGCCACAATTCCGCGCGCACCCATCCTCAGAATATATCCCATCGCCGAAACCGCAATTTCCCAGTCCAGATCGTGATCGGCCTCGAAAGTTGCGATCTGACCCTTGACCCGGTGCAGAGGAACCTCCGAAAATTCCGGAAAATCGAGCGATCCCGATCCTGCGGCTACGATGATGTTTTCGGAGGTGTGCACCTCTCCAGACGAAGATTTTAGCTCATATTGACCGTTAGGAAGCTCTTTTCGGATGAATTCTTTGGTTGTGAAAGTGGCACCTTTGAAAGCCAACAGTTTCCGATAGGCATTCTGATATTTTTCGACGTAAACGGTGAATCCGTGGGGTAGAAATAGAGCACCGTGGGGTTGGTCTAGTGTTGGAACGCGCTGCAAGGTTTCGTCGGCATCGATCCAGGAAATCCAACCCTCAGGCCAGTCGTGTGCATCGATCGCGGCCTTGAAATTCACGGCCAGGTCCTCGTTTATGGCCGGACGCAGAACGCCCGTTTCGGCGATGAGGTCGGTTTGTCCCGAGAATTGCATCAATTCGAATGCCCGTTCGCGAATCGCAGCGTGGCAAGCCTCGGCCTCCCAACTCAGTTTGGCGTATCGGCCCATGGCGGGATTCACGAGAGCTGCAGGCGGACCCGGGGTTCCGTCTAAATCAACGCGGGGATCCACGATGAGCACCGATTTTCCGGCATTAAGCAGGTAGTTGGCGATGGCACATCCGGCTAATCCGGCTCCGTAAACAGTGGCGAAATAGTGAGGCATGATAATTTTCCCGTTCCCGGGTGCTAATGGGTGATGTCTGTGTAAAAGTTCGAATCGAGTCCGTGGCAAGCGGTTTCTGCGTCGGCATTAATTAGTAATGTCTGTGTAAAGATACGCCCTCGTTGTAGAAGATTTACCGTGAAATTTGTTCGGAAACTGTAAGATTTTCTGATTTGGACGCTCTATATAGTATAGACAACCACGGCAGCATACGAAAACCAATGAATAAACGAGAACTAACATACGAACTTCAGAAGCTGTCGGATGAGGAGCGCGCGGAACTTGCGAAGTTGTTACTGCAGGGGATGTCGCCCGAAGACTTGTGGATGTCGGTGGAATGGCCAGCCATGCTTAAACAACAAATCGAAACCTACTTAGAAGAGAGGAATTTGAAGAATTCGGATGCAGATCGCAATATTAACCCTGAAAACGGAGGATGAAGGATGTAATAAAGTTAAATACCTGTAAAGAGGCATTCATTTGTGTTAAATAGCGTCTTTTAATTTGAAGATGATGGGTATGTTGTGCTTATTGATGCATATGAATAATGATGAATACGCTGTAAATAAGACAGTACCGGATGAACTGAGAGGGGTTATCCTCAAGGCTCTGTCGTTTTATCCCGTTCTGAAGACGGTGCAGATTGATTTTGTTATCACCAATGATATTCGGAAGTCGGTGATGCAAGCACAGCCGCATTTCAAGTCGATGTTCTTTGGGAAGTCGACGAGGAGGAGGTACGTCGTGAAAATAAGTCGAAGTTTCGAGCTTCAGGGCAACAAGATCCCTATTCAGGAGCTTCCGGAAGATGTGCTTATTGGATGGATTGGCCACGAACTCGGACATATTATGGATTATCTCGACAAGAGCAATATGGAGCTGACCATTTTCGGATTGGCGTATATCAGCTCCCCGGGATTTATCAACTCGGCCGAACGTGCAGCAGACACCTATGCTGTGTCGAACGGATTGGGGGAATACATCCTCGCAACCAAGGAGTTTATTCTTCACCAGGCCGGAATGCCGGATGCGTACATTCGGAAGATGAACAAGTTATATCTTCCGCCTGAGGAGATTATGCGATTGATGGAAGGATTGAAAACGAAGGAAGAAGTCAAAGAAGTGGCGGATCGGAGTTAGAAACTTTATAGCACAAGACCTAGTGTCTATAATAACCGATCTCGAAAAGGTCGCGAAGCAGCAGTTGAAGCTTTATACCTGTTAAATGAACAAAGCTTCCCTCGCTAGTATACCGAATCTCTTTTTGCACAAATTATAGTGTCAGAGGCAATCATACTGATTCCACAAACGATTCCCATTCCCGAAATGCGTCTTCTTTCATAACACGGGCGATTTTTACTTGTCCGCCCTTTTTCTTGGTAGACTCCGACCATTTCTGAAACAACGTTGCGGGAACTGTGCGAACCTCGACGCCTTTTAAAGCTTTGTTTCGTGCTACATTGTAGTTTTTGTTACTCTCCCGAAGCAGATTATCCAGTTTCGAGGCAATTTCGGTGTTACTGAGGCGTGAAACTATCTTGTCGTCAATTCCGAGGTACCATCGGTGAATATATTCGTCGTTTTCTTCGATAGCTGCCACGGTAAATTCCTTGATGCTACAATCGAGATCGTCGCTGAGTTCATCAATTGCGCGATTCATCTGAATAACCGATAGTTGCGAGCCGACTACATTCAGGAAATGTTTGGTCCGTCCGGTTATTTTGATTTCGGCCCGCTCAACGTCGGTGAAGGATATGGTGTCGCCGATCATATATCGCCAGGCTCCCGAAACAGTGCTGATAATCAGGACATAGTCGACGTTAGGTTCGACTTCTTCGATGGTTAGCGCCCGTACACCCTGACGTACACTTCCGTTTTCGTCCATATTTTCGGGTAAAAAAGGCACGAATTCGAAATAAATGCCATTATTGACCATGAGCGCCATGGCGTCGGTGTCTTTGCGAATCTGTGTCGCGATGTAACACTCAGATGCTAAATAGGTGTCGATGACAGTAATGGGTTTGGCTGTAATCCGTTCGAAACCTTTGCGATAGGGGTCGAATGCGACTCCGCCTGAGGTAAATACCCGAAAATTAGGCCAAATATCGTGGATAGTGTCAACATCATGATAAGCGATCACCTTTTTAATCATGAGTTCTATCCAGGAAGGAATTCCCGAGATGGCGCCTATATTCCAGTTTGGCGCTTCTTTGGCCAAGGCTAATACCCGCTCGTCCCAATCGTTGATGGACGCAATTTCGAGTCCGGGTCGATAAAAACCTTCAAACCAAAACGGAATTCTGCTCGCGCTGATACCACTAATTTCACCCTCAAGGTGTCCGTTTACTTTTTTGAGATCGGTGCTGCTGCCAAACATGAGAATCTCGGTTTCGAAAAACTCACCTGGCAAGTCGAAGTCTGCTATTCCTTTGATTTGCTGTAGTCCGCCCTGTTGAATCGAATTGAGCATGTCTTCAGTGACCGGAATATGCTTCTTATTGCTGGTTGTTCCGCTGGAAACAGCAAAATACTCGACGTTCCCGGGCCAGGTAACATTTGGTTCACCGTCAATGACCCGCTGCCACCACTGTTCGCGAAGTTCGTCGTAACTGTGATAGGGAACGGCTTGGGCAAAATTCCGTCGGGGATCCGAGTTGTTGTTGATTTTATCGAACTGGTAATGTTTTCCGAATTCGGTATGCTCTGCTTTTACTAATAACTCTCGAAGCACTTTTATCTGTGCCTCAGCGGCGTTCGGTTTTCCAATAAAGGCATCAGCTACTTCGACAGCCGATTTAATAATTTCGCCAACAATTGCCATGATGAGCTCTTAATTGCTATAGTTTTGTTTCGAAAGGGGTATCGCGATTCATATACTATAGATTATAGGGAATTTGGTCTGCTTATGGCAGGCATATCACAACATTTAACGTTAAAATTATGATGGTTTTTCAACATGAAGTGCAGTTAAAGCCCCGAAACAGAGGATTTCATGTCATTACGGATGAAATTCTTGGCAAGATTACGGCAGATTTGACGTCAATTTCCAAGGGTTTGTGCCACGTTTTTATTCAACATACCAGCGCCGGACTCAGCATAAATGAGAACTATGATCCTGATGTTCGTCACGATTTTGAAACGCATTTCAATCGGATGGTGCCGGAGGACACAACGTTATATCGTCACACATTGGAGGGTGCTGACGACATGACGTCGCATATTAAAAGCTCGATTGTGGGTCACCAGGTCACTATTCCAATCACGAATGGTCGGCTGAATCTAGGAACTTGGCAAGGGATTTATTTATGCGAGTACCGAAATGTCGGTGGGCCCCGACGAATTGTCGTGACGATAACGGGAGTTGGATTTTGATTTTTTATCTAGCCTCAACTCATCTGATTAACCATATCCCTCACAGTGATTTTCAGATCAGTGTATTTGAGTCTGAGAATTTCCCGACTCCGCGAAGTGTTCAGTTTTAAGTCATAACCCACATTTCGTTTCACAAAACTGAACGTAACGCCGAACATCCATCCGGTTAAATACAGCAAAAATTTCGGAGCTATCGATTTCGGAAGTTTGAACTTGTCGCCAAATTCGTCTGTCAATAGTTGAGCCAGATCGAAAACCCCAGTAGCACGCTCAGCCAGTAGAAATCGTCCCGAAGCATCGTCGTTTTCCAAGGCAAGCACATGTGCCCGAGCAACATCTCGAACATCCACGAAGCCAAATTTCAAATCCGGCGCCCCAGTCGCGAATTTCCCTGAAATCATACCTTTCATAAACTTAAGACTTTCCGAGTCGGAGGGAATATTTTCGAGCGTTGGTCCCATCACAAACGAGGGATTAATAACGACCAATTTCCAATCTGTTTGGGCATCGTGCAACTTCCACGCTTCCTTTTCGGCAGTCACTTTTGAATACTGATACGGCTGATTATCGGGCCGACTCGACGTATTGAACTGAGTCTCATCAATTTCCGAGAGACCTTTTTCCACCATTTCGACGTTGTCGCCCATTATTGCAGCAATACTCGACGTGAGTACGACTTTTTTCACACTCCCCGACCGACTCGCCGCTCCGAGAACATTTCGGGTTCCGTTCACAGCCGGCTGAATAAGGTCTTTCTGAGGATCTTTCACTTTCAAAATGAAAGGCGAAGCTATGTGCATAATCGCATCAGCCCCACGAGCAGCCTCATCAAAAGAACCATCCTTCAGAAGGTCGGCTTCATACAAATCGAGGGATGATCCGGTGGAAGTGGCAATTTCTTGCAGTGGAGCGTATTTTTCGGTGCGGTTTTTGTCCCGAACGGTGAGTCGCACCGTGTACCCTTTTTCGAGAAGCATTTTGGTGAGCCAAGCGCCGATGTAGCCCGTGCCCCCGGTAATCATAATAGTTTTAGCCATGAGAAGTGTTTATAAAAGTTTTGATTTCAATCAAATGAACGAGTCGTGATGGCGCTGCGTTCGTTCGCATAGATAAATTCTAAAATGAGCTGCCATCTTGCAATAGTTTGTAATGCTTTTTGGCTTCCTCACCCAATCTTGACATATTTTTTGGCAACGGCTCAACGGCTCAACGGCTCAACGGCTCAACGGCTAAACTGCAAAAATGCACAAAGGAATAAAGCAAAAAAGTATCAAAGTAACAAAAAAACATCCCAAAATATATAAATCTCACCTAAAGAAAGAAAAAAA
>JAIUMT010000188.1 GCA_022565415.1 Balneolales bacterium
GATCCCTATTATGATGAACTCGAAGGATTTCAAGTCGTTTTCGACATCATTCATAGGAGTTGCCAAAATCTTTTAGCTGAGCTGAGGAAAGACATTAAATAGGATTATTGCGAGGGGGTGGCTCGCAATAATCCACTGCCAAACTCATACTTTCAATACAAATCCCATCCGAAACACTATTCTCAGACACTTTGACGTTATTTTTGTAATTTGATATGTTATCGCACATTAAATCAGTTTTCATGCAACGTCTCATCCTAGTTTTATTAACATTCGCACTCGTAACAGCCTGTTCATCAACGAGAGAAACATCGTCATCTGACACACAAATTCCAGTTTCTACCAGAACCGTTGCCGAGTATAGCGAAGAAGACATCATGCGGGCGAAATCCTTCTACATTCAAGGCATAACGGCCTTCGAAATGCAGGATTTCAACACGGCCCTCGACCAACTTACCATGTCGTACATTATTGTACCCGACGATGCCGGCGTGAATTTTGCTCTCGCTGATGCATACATGTATCTGAGCGACTTCACAAACGCAGTTTTCTACGCAACCGAAGCCATCGATATTGATCCGGCTAATAAATGGTACCACGTTAAGTTGGCCGAAATCTACATCCGCGACGGACAAGAAGCCAATGCCGTTACCGCACTCGAACGCGCAACTTCCTACTTCCCAAAAGACATTGACCTCCTGATAATTAAGGCAGGTACACTCACGGAAATTGGCGAGTACAAAGCCTCAAACGACGTTTACGAGCGAATTGCGGCAATCTCCGGGCCTGACTTACAGCTATATTTCCAGCAATATCGCAATTACGTGATGTTGGAAGACGTCGATGGCGCCACGAAGATTATGGAAAGTGCCGTTAAGATGGAACCCGACAATCCCACCCTCATCCAAATGTTGGGCAATTTGTACCTCGAAGATGAGCAGTACGAAAAAGCGCTCGAACTGTACGAAAAGGCTTTGGGAAATGGTATTACTCAGCCCGAGATCAAAATCGGCCTCACCGATCTGTACATTCAACAAGGAAAATGGGATGAAGCCACCGCTTTTATCCGTGAAATGATTGAGGACCCGATGGTGCTTCAGCCGGTAAAAAACGAGCTGATGCAATTCGTAATGAGTCAGTTCATGAGCGATTCTTCGAGTCCGGCCATGCGCCATAATACCATGACCATTATTGAGGCATATTCTGAGGCCTTCCCCGAAGATCCCGATGCACTTGCCCTGGCTGCTGACTTTTACCTCATCATCGAAGACGATGAAAATGCCCTCATCAAACTGCGAGAAACCGTTCGGTTGATGCCCGAAAATGAGCCGGCATGGCGCCAATTGGTTCAACTTTACTACAGCGAGAGTCAGTTTGAAGAAATAATTGCCATTTCGGATGAAGCCGAGCGCTGGGTCCCCGAAGACGCATTTATTCGATTTTTTATCGGCATGGCTTACTCGTTTACAGATGATACCGAAAATGCAATTTCCTGGCTGAATCAGGCTACAGAAGTCCCCGCCCGACCCAATTTCAAATCTGTAGTGTGGGGTGTGCTCGGAGACACCTATCAGCAGGCCGACAACTGGCCTCAGGCCGTAAATGCGTACGAAGAGGCCATAGCACTGGATCCGGACAATTCCACGGCACTTAACAATTACGCGTATTATTTATCGGTTCGAAATGAAAATTTGCAAACTGCTTATGAAATGTCCCTGCGCGCCGTGTCCATGGAACCAAACAACTCCTCCTATTTAGACACTCTCGGATGGATTTACTTCAAAAAAGGAAATTACGCCAAGGCTCGTGAGCATATCACAGCTGCAATCGAAAACGGTGGTAATAGTGCAACAATTTTGGAGCACATGGGCGACGTATACGACAAACTCGACGACTCGGAAAACGCTCTGAAATGGTGGGAACAAGCGTTCGAAGCTGACCCTTCTCGTGTGTACCTGCTCGACCGAATCGAAGGATAAATCATTCATGAAACACGTACTTTTTATTGTTGTTCTGATGGTAGCCCTGGCAGGATGTACTCCCCGACCGGTAACCATCGAGCAAGACAATAACTTCACCTCCAGCAACCGCAATCCCCAGGAAATTCTGGATCTGGTTACCAGTAATCGTCCGTTGATTAACTCTTTGAGCGGACGAGCGCGGGCGCAGTTCAGCACCCCGGGAAGCAGCGAACGCTCGACCGTTCAGTACGGAAGCGACAGGGACCGAAGCCTGCTGACATTTCGAAACAGTTTGGGCATCGAGGCCGGACGGCTTTTAGTAGAAACCGACAGTGTGACCTTATTCAATCGAATTGACCAGGTAGTGCAGAAAGTTGGAAGCCAAAATCAGGACATCTTGCTAGACAACGGCTATTATGCAGTGAATATGTTAAATGTGCTGAATCCGGATTTAACACAATTGAGACCACGACGCGTGTCTGAAAATGCTACATCCTGGAGGATTACCTTCGACGATAACACGCAAATGGTGTTCGATAAAGAAACCTACGTGCTCACCAGTGTTCAGTATTATGTTCAAAGTCCGATTGCATTTTCGACCTACCTATTTGCCAACCATACAGACGTTAATGGCTATCCCCTGCCACGAAATGTGCAGATATTGAGCAACGACAAAAAATCAAGTATTTTTCTGACTATGCAGTCATATGAGGTAAACCCGCCAGGGCTCAATCTCGATTTAGAAATCCCCTCCCACATCCGTGTGATAAACTAATGCAACGAATTGTACCTTTTTTATTGGTTTTGTTTGTGTTGATGCCGGTTAGTGAGTTGTTTTCGCAAGACTACGATCGAATTCGGCGCGAGCTTCGCGAGCGGCAAACGGAAACCAACCAGGAAATCCGGACGTTGCAACAGCTCATTACCCAGTACGAGCAGGAAATCCGCCAAACCGACGACCAATACGAAAGCTTATATCAGGAATTTCAGGAGCTGGAAAGGGAAATTTCGGTGCGCGATGCAATTATTCGGTCGCTTCAGACGCAAGGACGTCAGATAAACGAAGAAATGAATGTGATTCAGCGGGAAATCAGAACAAATCGTGACGATCTTGAGCGTCTTATCGAAACATATCAGGCGAGCTTGACTTACCTTTACAAACACGGTCGAGTGCCCGAACTGGCCTACATTTTCACATCGGGATCATTTAATCAGATGTTGGTGCGATCGTTTTATTTGCAACGATTTCAGGAGCAGCGCGAACGTCAGGCCGCTGCAATTGAGGAAAAACAGGAAGAACTTCGTGTGAAGGAGGAAGAATTGGCCGGTGCCCGGGAGGATGTAAACCGAAATTTGGCCCAAACTCGAACGGCCCGTGAAGGACTTAGCGAAACCCGTCGCCGTCAGGACCAGACCATAGTTCGATTGCGCGAAAACCGGGAGCAAACCCAACAGAAATTAGAAGATTCTCGCAGGGCGGTTCAAAATCTGAACAACATTTTGAACAACACGATTGCCGAATTGGAACGTGTTCAGCGTGAAGAAGAAGAGCGAATTCGGGCTCTGGAAGCTGAGCGATTACGACGACTTGCCGAAGCCCGGCGCATTCAGGATGCAGCCGAACGCGAGCGTGAAGTGGCGCGTTACTCAGAGCCTGTGACCAGGACGTCATCAGCCCCAACACGCGAAGCTCTGGCCGTGCTCGAATTGTCGTTTGTGCGCAGTAAAGGATCGATGCGTTGGCCCGTTACTGGAGTAATTACCCAAGAGTTCGGCTATCGGATAAATCCGGTGAGCCGAACCCGAATTCCGAGTCCGGGAATTGAAATCACAGCCGACGAAGCGAGTTCCGTTTATGCGATTCACGACGGATATGTATCGCAGATTTACCGTGGCGTGCCCGATTTTGGCGACATGATTATCATCAAGCATGGGGAATCGTATTACACCGTATATACAAATTTCAGCAATATTCAGGCGGTTCAAGACATGTATGTTCGTGAGGGCGATATTATTGGTCAGTCGGGCACGCGGACATCCGAGCGAGGAAGCACCCTGTACTTCATGGTTAGGCGGAGCGGGGCAGATAGCAATTTGAATCCGGTGGAGTGGATTCGGAAGCAGGAATCTGCGACGCGGTAAGAGGCACGGTGGTTGTAATTTAAAATGTGGCTAACGCGGAGTGGTGGCAAAATCTAGACCGCGGTTGTGAGCATTATAAAATGTGCAATGTAGGGCGGTCATATGCAATTCAAAATCGGCATGCTAGTAAGTAGCCAAGGTGAGGCACGGTGGTACTATTTATTAAAATTATGGCATGACCAAGTCAAGAAGCGCACTTTCTGCAATACTATCGCTCGACACCTCGAATTTTCATATATTTGAAGCTTGACCAATTTTGAGCTAAATCAATCTAACTGATGCCGAATTATCCGCGCATGTTTGCTTACGCCACGGGCACATTCACCATTGGCGTAATCGTTTATATATTTTCCGGAATTTTCATCCCTTTTTTGGAACGCCCCGACTGGATCGGAACTACCTTCATGGTAGCTTATGGCATCATTTATGCCAGCGTAACCTCGGGAATCGCCAAACGCTTCATCCGAAAATCGTTGGTATCCTTCGGATTTCCGTACATTTTGCCTCCGATTATTGCAGGTCCGGCCATTGTGATTTCGGAACTCAAAGAAGAATTCGCGACGGTACAGACGCAGATTACCTTTGGCGTAGTTTTGATTTTGGGAGCTGCCATTGGCGCGTATTTGGGGATAAAAGCGGGACATAAAAAGCGGGCTGAATTTATAGAACAGGCGAAATCCGGGCAGAATCACAATTAATCGAACATCTGATGGAAAACGAGTCTACTTACGAATCTGGCGTCACCATACCATCCATCGTTGAAGCTATGATATTTGCCAGTCCGGAGCCGCTTCGGGCTGAGGAAATCGTTAAGGCATTGATTCGCGAAGACGAGACCCTCGAGATTGAGCCAACCGAGATCGCCGGAATCATATACAAACTGAACGCAGAGTACATCGAATCCGGGCGCAGGTTCTCCATCGTGCACCGCGGGCGCGGATACACCTTCGCCACTGGAAGCGCGTTTCATACCTGGTTGCAATTTATTCAGCACGAAAACACCTCCAGAAAAATCTCCCAGTCGGCCATCGAAACATTGGCAATCATTGCTTACAAGCAGCCCATAACCAAGCCCGAAATCGAACAAATTCGAGGGGTGGACTCGAGTTATATCGTCCGGACCCTGATGGAAAAGAAACTCATCGCTGTATCGGGGAGGCGCGATTCGCCCGGCAAGCCCCTGCTATACAAAACATCCGACACCTTCCTGCTTCACTTTGGCATCAAATCGGTCGATGAATTGCCGAAACCACGCGAAATCGACGAAATTTTGAAGGATGACGACATGGCTGAGCACCGTCAGTTGTTGCTTGAACTTCGAGCGCAACTAGATCCGGGTGGGGAAAGTGATTCATCGGAGAGTAAAGAGTAGGATTGACCCTGCAGAAATTAATAATTCTATTCCCTGACAAACTTTTGGGAAACTATCATAAATCTATCTTGAAATAACATATTTTAGTAGACACACGATTCCTTAAGTTCACTCGCAATCAATAACGTGAAAGGAATTCGTTCTTAGATGCTCATCCCCTTAAAAGGTAGTTTTTTAGGAAGCGTACTAGTTTACTGTGAGGAAACCATCTTTTGGATTTCGGCTTCGGACAATTCCGTAATGTTAGCGATTTCTTTCGTAGACATACCGCTCTTGTGAAGTTTTATTACTAGGTTCTCACGTTCTGACTGTCGACCTTGCTCCATGCCTTGCTCAACTCCGAGCTCGAAACTCGATTGTATGCTGCTGGACAGGTCCCAGTAGGCTTTTAAACTTTGCTGATAGGCGGTGTATTCTTTAGTATCCATGGCACTTATTTTAGCAATGGTGAAAATCTTCTTGAAAATACGTTCCTGAAGCGCTTTCGGCCGACTGGTTAGCTGTCCCAAATTCCGTAGAAGGAACAGCCACTTATCCATGTGGGTCTTCAGCTCGTGTTCACGCTTTGTGAAGTTACGCATTTCCAGAAAAATAAGCACGAGGCGGTCTGTCATAGCGTGACCTGTCTCGGTATCCATAAGCATGCCTTCGTGACGCACCTCGTTCGACCCGAACGCATCAGGCAATGCAAAATCCATAATCACGATGGTGTAAATGCGATCATAACGATAATTCCACTCCCCCCGTGGAGCCTGCTCACCGATGGCCCTGGCGGCATAGAACAACGCCCTTTCCACGATATATCGTTGGTAACCCGCCTGCATCTCAACGATAATTCGTGCTCCGCTCGAGGTTTTACAGTGCAGGTCGAACGCTGCCCGGCGCTGATCCTTCTGCTCAGGTTGATGCTAGTTGTTAAAATACGTGATTTCCGTGATGGTCGCCTCGGGCTTCGCCACAAACTCAATCAGGAAGTCAATCAGGATATCCAACGACAAATCATGAACAAATAA
>JAIUMT010000189.1 GCA_022565415.1 Balneolales bacterium
AGTGCAATTTTGCAATGTTTAGTCGGAGAATCCTTTCAGGAAATCGAAAAGATCATTATTACTGCCAGCGGAGGACCGTTTCGGGAATACACGCCAGAACAATTGCACGAAGTAACGGTTGAGTCTGCCTTAAAACATCCAAATTGGGAAATGGGGGCAAAAATCACAATTGATTCCGCCACTATGATGAATAAAGGTCTGGAAGTAATCGAAGCCGCCTGGCTGTTCGGATTATCACTAGACAAGATCGAAGCCGTCATCCATCCGCAAAGCATTATTCATTCGATGGTGACCTTCGTTGACGGGTCGACGAAAGCTCAGCTTGGTCTACCCGATATGAAGGTGCCGATACAATATGCATTGACGTACCCATCACGTTGGGGAGCCGATTCACCGCGTATAAACTGGACGGAATTTCAGAATTGGACCTTCCGACCAATAAACGAAAAACTATATCCGTGTTTTCGTCATGCGCTCGACGCATTTCGTAGCGGAGGCTTTGGGCCTGCAGTACTTAATGCCGCAAATGAAGTGGCAGTAGAACGCTTCTTAAATAAAGAAATTCCTTATATTGGCATTCCTCTGATTGTGGAAAAATCATTGGAAAATATTCGGCATTCAGCTGAGTTATCCGTTGAGTCTATCATTGAAGTAGACCGTGAGACGCGCAATTTCGCAACAACATTGACGATTTAGATTTTACATGGAATCAATACTGAGTTTATTACAGACAATTGGAATTTTTGCAGCAGCCATCTTTATACTGGTTTTAATTCATGAGTTAGGTCATTTTCTGGCTGCCAAGCTATTCAAAATGCGCGTTGAGCGTTTCTCAATAGGGTTTCCGCCTCGACTTTTCGGGTTCAAAAAAGGAGATACCGATTACTGCATATCAGCTACGCCGCTAGGTGGATATGTCAAAATTTCGGGTATGGTTGATGAAAGCATGGACTCTGAATTTGCGAATAACGAGCCTCAGCCTTGGGAGTATCGAAGTAAGCCAGTATGGCAACGGGTAATAGTTATCACAGCCGGAGTGATTTTTAACATGATTTTGGCCGTACTTATTTACGCGACCATGTATTTCAGTTATGGAGCACAGCATATTCCAGCCGATAATGTTGGCGGATTGTACGTTCCACAGGAGTCTCTTGCCTACGAACTTGGGTTTCAGACCGGCGACAGGTTGGTCACGGTAAATGGAAATCAGCCAGAGCGTTACCGTTTCGGTAACTTGATTTCTATCGATGAAATCACAAGAAGTCAGGTTACGTTTGAGGTCGAACGCGACGGACAGATTTTGCCAATTGTGGCGCCATCCGACCTGCTCGATATGCTCAACCGGAATCCGAATTTCCTGGCGATTGAAAATGCGCTTCCGAGCCAAATCAGTCAGGTTGTTGGAGGATCACCCGCCTCTGAGGCCGGATTCGAACCAGGCGATAAAATCATATCAATCAACGGCGAAGAAATCGGATTTTGGCTACAAATGGCCGATAGAATCCGTAGTTCTGAAGGCGCATTACAGGTAGAAGTTGAGCGCGATGGTGTAATTCTACCTTTAGTCGTAACTCCCGATGAATCCAGCCGAACTATCGGAATCGCGCCTGTTGACCCAGTAGAATACTTTGGTGTCGAATATGTGCGCTATGGCTTGTTCACATCCGTTGTCGAAGGAACAAGAACAACCAAAGAGAACACGGTCGGCATTGTGCAGGGACTTGGTCGACTTGTTACAGGCAGCATCTCGGTAAGAGAGAATCTTGGCGGACCAGTTGCCATTGCATCCGTCACTCGTGAGGCCACTGATCGTGGAGGCTGGGTTGGTTTTTGGCTTTTCACTGCCATGTTAAGCATCACGCTAGCCATAATGAACATCCTGCCAATACCGGTCTTGGATGGCGGTCACCTTGTGTTTCTAATTTATGAGGGAATTACTCGACGAGAACCCTCCCTCAAAGTTCGCATGACTTTACAGCAGATTGGCATGGTCTTGCTAATTGGCCTGATGATTTTTGTTACATTCAATGATATTCTAAGAGTTATCGGAGGCTAATATGTTTGCGCGTGATGGTTATAGTGTTATAATTAAATGTCTGGTACTTGCTGCTGTGCTCTTATTTGCCGGAATTCTACTCGGTGGAATATGGCAACTTATATTGCTTTTAGTAGCATTTTTCTCTGTTGCTTTTACGCTGTACTTTTTTCGCGACCCTGATCGTGTAACTCCAGAAGGCGAGCATTTACTAATTGCTCCAGCCGACGGAAAAGTAATCGAGATTAAGCAAACGTTTGAAAAGAACTACTTTAAATCTGATGTAACTCAGATTAGTATATTTTTGTCGCCCTTAGATGTGCATGTAAATCGAATTCCACTGACCGGAACCATTGAGTATGCCAAGTATTTTCCCGGAGAATACCTCGTAGCCTGGCATGAAAAAGCATCAGAACTCAACGAACGATCGGAGTTTGGTGTACTACACAGTTCTGGCGCTCGTCTTTTATTTCGTCAGATAACTGGCTATGTAGCACGCCGAATCACCTTTCACATAAAAGAAGGCGATCAGGTTAACGCAGGAAATCGCTTCGGCATGATGAAATTCGGCTCCAGAATGGATATCGTTATTAAAGGTGGATTCAAACTGAATCTCAAAGCAGGAGACAGGACGGTCGGAGGGGTTACGGTTATCGGCGAGGTCGAGAAGTAATGATTAGTCCCGCATCAAAACGTGCACGAGCAAGAGAGCGTTACAACGAACGTCTCCGAAATAGATTCAAAAAGCCGATACCTAGGGTTATTGTCCCCAGCTTTTTCACACTGATGAATCTATTTTGTGGGTTTCTGGCTATTATTCAGATATCCGAAGGGCAGCTTCAGTACGGCGCTTGGCTTATCGTACTCGCCGGTGTTTTTGATGCATTAGATGGTTTCATGGCGCGAATCACGAACTCTACGAGTGCCTTCGGCATTGAACTTGATTCTCTCAGCGATGTGGTTTCATTTGGTGTCGCCCCGGGGTTTTTGCTTTACTCATTCGGACTAAACAACCTTCAGATTCCGGGAGTTATTTTAGCCGCATTACCCGCTGTATGTGGAGCAATTCGCCTGGCACGGTTTAATGTAGATGCCAAGGTACAAAATTTCAATTACTTCAAAGGATTGCCAATTCCGGTCCAGGCAATCATGATTGTTGGCTTTTACTTATCGTTCAGAAATAATCTGGATGTATTCGATACTATGCAATATGGCATGAACACGGTCTTAATTCCCATGGTTATTTTGTTGTCGTTACTAATGGTAAGTACGGTGCCATTCGATAAAGTACCACGGGTCGAAAAGGGAAAAGTGCGCAAATCGCGCAATAAGATACTGTTATTCTTTGCATACTTTTTGGTAATCGTAGTTCTGCAAGAGTGGGGATTGATGATTGCTTTTAGCGTATTTATCGCAAAAGGACTCTATACATTCTTGATACAGTACTGGCGCGAACTACTTGCTGATGATCCGGCTGAAAGCCAGAGTTAATCTAGCATATGGAATAACGATGATACTCTCTGCTGAGTATCTATAAAGGCCTTTCTAACGATTTCAATCGTAATTTCCAGCCGCAAATTCGTGGAAATCTGTTCTCTCAAAAGCCTCTTCACCAATAAAAGCAAGCATCTTGATGAAATCACCGGTAGGCATGTACCCGTTTATTTGTAGAATTAAATCACCATCTGAATCTAGAAATAAAATTGTTGGATACGAGCGAATTCCCATTTCTCTGGCTAACTCATACTGACTTATTTCTTTTCCGTTAAAAATAATAAGCGAGTCTGAGTCGGCATTAAGTCGAACGGAGTGGTAATGCTCAGACATTGATGCCAAGATGAGTGAATCTCTGTAAACGGTTTGATCCATTTTTTTGCAATACTCACACCAATTAGTGTACACATTCACCAGAATTTTCTTGCCGTCTACTTTTGCGGAGTTTTGAGCATCATCAAAACTAACCCACGAAAACAACTCATCCGATTTCTCGTTTGAGGAGTAATCGCATGCTATGCTGGATACCGCAATTAAAGCGATTAATGGAAATAGTAATTTTGCTATTGAATGCATCTTACAGGTATTTTATTCATCTCAAAGTTACAACAAACAAAACAGGATGAGCAGTGATTACGAATGTTTTTACTGTTTTTTAAAACTGAAAAGATAAGTGTTTAATCCCCCTAATTTATCATGAATCGCCCCAAAATTAACCTCCCATATACTATTACCGATTACCTTGCCGAAGCTGTTGCAATCGTTGCACTTATCATCGGTCCGCTGTATTTATTTTGGCATTTTGGTACGCTCGATAGTGAAGTTCCTCTCCGATACGATTCTGCCGGAAATGTAACCAGCACCGGTAGCCCTCTTGCGATGTTTTTACTGGTGGGCGTTTCAGTTTTTACGTACGCACTACTTACAATAATCAGCAAATACCCTCATGTTCATAACTATCCGGTTGAAGTAACCCCTGAAAACGTAGAGAAACTGTATAAACTATCCAGAACTATGCTGGTCTGGCTTAAGGCAATATGCGCAGCCTTATTCACCTATATAATTTATGGCAGCGTTGAAATCGCGATGGGAAATGCAACGTCTATGAACAGCTCAATTATGTATTTGCTGGTGGCGGCAAGTTTGATTGTGCCAATAGCAACGGTATTCAGTATGTTCAGATATCGAAATAATATTTCAAACTGAGTGCGTGTGTCATGCCAAAACCTGTTTCGAAGGGAACAAACGCGTAGTTAAATTGAACTCTGTCGAAGTGGACGCCAACTCCCGAGCTAAATCTTCGTTTGGTATCGCCTGTTCGGATGCCGGCACGAAACGAAAGCAACTCTGAAATGGTAGCTTCCAGTCCGGTACTAACCCATGGATCTTCTTGAACAGATGCACCATCAGATGCTCCATCGTCGTTAAGAGGAACGTTCAGGTCGGCACTTATGGCAATCATGATTGGGATTTCATTTGAGCCACTGACCGAAAACTGGACTGCATCAGCCCAAAATCCTGTTTTCCAGATCGTTGGCAGGGGAGATCGTGTTTCGGCCAAGTAATCCATACGACCCATATTCAGCACGGCCGACCCTAATCTGAGCCGATTGTCGAATAGAATTGTGCTAGCGCCGACATTTATTCCATATCCGGAGGCCGACATTTGATAGAGCTGCTCGTACAAATACATTGCCGACACTCCAAGAGCTACGGGACCAATATTCCTGGCATAACTGCCCGCGAAAGCGTAATAATTCACATCGAATGTACCGCTTGGATCCCCCGGAGTTTGGCGCGCTTCAATATCAGTTATCGAGGATGTAAGAATACCAAAAGCAAACGAAGATCTTGATGTTGGCAAAACCACCGAAGCATGACTGTTACCTGAGTTTTGCAGCCAAAATGTGTGCGATACGGTAGCAGACGCACTCGGTTCAAGGGCCAGATTCGCAGGATTGGTAAAAATCGCAGCAGAACCGATTTCGCGAGCTGTAACAGCTTCAGCAAGCGCTAAAGAGGTTGGTTCGGGACCGATTCCCAGAAGTTGAAGTCCGCCACTCTGAGCCATTGCAACCTGCGAAGAATTAAGAACGGCGACCATTGCCAATACCAGGTAAAAGGCGATATTACTACATTTTAGCATAAGCTTACAGGTTGAAATCAGTTATTAATATTCAGTCGGATGGCGAACATGTGCATCCATGAAATGCCACCCGGTTCACGAACAATGGCATAATCAATAGCCGGACTATACATATCGAACGGTAATTTAACGCTAAATCCTGCTGAAAACTGTTGAGAAATGTCAATATCGTTTAAATTGCCGCTTTGCCACCCCGCTCGGGCAGTTACGCGTTCGTGTGCTTCATATGAAGCTCCGAGCCTGATGTACTGCGACGCATAGGTCACATTTTCTTTTCGGGTCTGAATCGACGGACGATTAGCGCCAGACACAACCAGCCGGTTTACTTGCTGAGAGTAGTTGATTCGGTGCTCAAACTCACCATAAAGATTGAGTTGCTGTGCCAACGCGGCATGCCAAAATCCAATTTTTAGCCGAGTTGGCATTCTATCTGTCGTTTGAGTAGACCCGGCTGTGCCGTACAATTCGGATGTATTCCACACAAACTCTCCGAGTAGATCCTGGGCCGTAAACCCAATTGCTGTAACGTCGTTAAGTTGATAACGAAGTCCCATATCTGCCCCGACACTTGTCGGCGGATCTACGCTATCCTGACCATATCTAGCTGTCATGAACTTAATTCGTGTTCCCAGCGACATTCTTTCGTTTATTTGAATCCCAAATGATGCCCCAAACTGTATGTCGTGCGTCGAGAATTCATTAGTGAAGTACCCACTTTGCGTTCTTCCATCGAAGTCTTGAACACCGGCGTAGGTTAAATCGAACGAAAGTCCGGCAC
>JAIUMT010000190.1 GCA_022565415.1 Balneolales bacterium
ACCTTTGGCAGTTTTGCCTTATTGATGATTTCGCCCATTCTTGCAAGTATCGACATAATCGGGTTTATTCAGTTGCAACGAGCCCGTTTCGTTCTACTTGGACCTGTTTTATACTCCATTTGCTTACTTCTCGGGCTGGTCTATATCTATTGGGCAACTGCAACTCAAGATACCATCAAGATGGTAATCCAATTACTCGATTAGAGTTTTTTACGCAATCGAGCTACCGGAATGCCAAGTTGTTCGCGATATTTGCTTACTGTACGTCTGGCGAGTTTATATCCAGCTTCATTAAGTGACTGTGTAATTGCATCATCACTGAGAGGTTTTTGGTTGTCCTCTTTTTGAATCAGGTCTGATATAAAATTCTTCACATCGCGGTTAGAAGCCGATTCACCGTCGTTGGTTTCGATTCCCTCATTAAAGAAGTATTTCAGCTCAAAAACGCCGAACTCAGTTTGTACATATTTGCCATTTACAACGCGGGATACGGTAGAAATATCCATCCCAATGCGTTCTGCAACGTCTTTTAGAATCATGGGTCGTAGCGTAGTTCCGTGACGGAAAAAGGTCTCCTGAAGTGAAACAATGGTTTTCATCACGTTAATAAGCGTTTGTGATCGCTGCTGGATAGCATCCATAAACGAACGGGCTGCTTCCATCTTGGTTTTGATGAACGAACGTGTTTCCTTATCGTTTTCCGAACGGGAGGATTTCTGCTTGAGCTCATCCCACATTTGCTTGTATATACCTGATATTCGCAGCGCTGGTTGATTCCGTCGGTTGAGTGTAATCAGGAAATCGCCCTGATCCGATTCCTTGTTTTCAGGCTCGTAGTACACCGTAAAATCGGGAACAATATAGCTGTGAGGGTCATCGGCCTGGGACTTGCCGCCGGGTTTCGGATCCAGATTCTGAATGCAATCGTAGGCTTGCAATAGCAGTTCATCGGTGAGATTCAAGCGCTTCTTAACCTTATCGAAATGTTTCTTCTCGAAAGCTTCCCACTCTTGAGAGATAATTCGTATGGCGATATCACGACCGGTTTCTTTTGTCTGACGTTGCTCGAGTTGCGCTAAAAGACATTCTTGCAGATTCCGGGCTGCTATACCAGGCGGATCTAGTCGCTGAATTTTCTTTAAGACGGCCTCGGCTTTCTGAGGTGAAATTGTGTGTCCGCTACTGAAAACGATGCTATCTACAATTGCAGATAAATCCCTTCGCAGGTACCCGTCTTCATCAATTGAACCAATAATTTGTTCTGCAATTAGTTGCTCTGTATCGTCTAAATCGAGTAAATAAACCTGCTTCTCCAGATTTTCGAGCAGGTTTTCAAGGTAGGGATCGGGTAGGTCAACCCAATCTTCTGAAGATGAATTGTTGTAGTTTTTTCCTTCGTAGTTATCGTCGTGAAGAATCGAATCCCAGTCGATTTCACTCAGTTCGTCTGTAGATTACGTTTCATCTTTTTGGGAATCGGGTTCATCTTCGTGACGATCTCCATACTCATCAACATCCGTAACATCTTCGAGAAGCGGATTCTGTTCCATCTCTTCCTTGATGCGCATCTCCATCGACATTGTAGGCAACTGGAGCAGCTTGATATACTGAATCTGCTGCGGCGACAAACGTTGCTGCATCGACTGTCGTTGCCCCAAAAATTGTCCCGAATGCATCATAATTCAGCGTCAGCGTTTGCGTTTTCACGAATATACCGACATGCTGCCAAAAATTCATCATACCAATCCTGACCATATTTTCGAATTAACGGACCATCCAAAAATTCGGCCAGATACAATGTATGTTCGTTGGCGTAACTTACTGCTGGGGAACAAATTGAAGGCACATACTCAAAGTTGAGATAGTCCATTTCACCAATGCTGGTAATTCTGATGGGAAAAAGATGACAGCTAAGTGGTTTCTCCCAGTTTATGCGTCCTTCATAAAATGCCTTCTGAATAGCGCATTTGGCGATGCCATTGGTAGAATAGGTAACAAATACACATTCTGCTCCGCCGACAATGGAGAGTTCGAGTCCTTTCCCGTCGCGGTTAACCAACCCCTTATCGGCAACGGTAGCTCTGGCTTCTGGGCGAAGCTCATCTTCAAGTAACTTCCAGGCTTTGTTGAGTATGGCCACTTCGTTTTGTTCCACCGGTGCACCTGCTTCCCCTACCACGCAACACGCTCCTTTACAAGCGTTTAACTGACATGAAAACAACGCGTGGGCGATATCATCAGATATTAAGGTTTGTTGTACCTGAAACATGAAATAATTTAATTTATATGGCTGATTCTATGCTCCAAACATACGGATTATTTGGGTTGTTAAAAGTGATATAACTAGGTTGGCACAATTATTGATTGCATAAAAAAAGGGGCAGCCTGAATAAACAGACAGCCCCTTAAATTCGTCCAGTTAAATTATAACTGAGCGTCGAGTTGTTTCTTGAGTTGCGTCTCAGGAACAGCACCAATAATTTGATCTACAATTTCACCGTTTTTAAAAATTAGTAGCGTAGGAATACTTCTGATACCGAATTTCATGGAAATTTGAGGATTAGAGTCTACATCAACTTTAGTGATTTTTGCTTTTCCTTCGTAGTCGCCAGCCATTTTCTCGACAACCGGACCGATCATTCGGCATGGTCCACACCATTCTGCCCAGAAATCTACCAATACAGGTTTATCTGATTTCAATACTTCTGCTTCGAATGTTGCGTCGGTTACTGCTAATGCTTTTGCCATATTAATTTTCCTTAGTTATGGATTGATTTTTATACTAAATAATATAACATGATAAATGCTGAATTTCTTGAAAACGTTGCAAAACTCTGTGATTGAATTATCTATTCATGTCAAATTTTTCAAAAAAAGCATTTTCCTTTCCAAGAATTTGACGCACCTCTTTCATGAGCACTTCCGATGGATCGACCACAAATTTGCGCACATTCATCCTCAGCGGTATAGATTGCTTCGAATAAACTTCTATTGCAATCGGTGTTTGACCCCGATGTTCAGAAAAAAGCCGCCCAAGCTCGACGATGGAATCTTCCTCGACATCGTCGGTGAACAAACGAAGCCTTAGCCGCAACCTACCCTGATTTTTCTCGCGAAGATTTTCTAAGCGGTCCATATTTCGAACGATAATCTTCGGCATACCACTGGCCGTATCAGCCGTTCCATCAGCTACAACCAGATTATCGGTTAACAGCAGATTCATGAATTTGTCGTAAGCCTCAGAGAAAATGAGCAATTCGGCGCTTCCGTTTTGATCTTCAATGGTCACGAAGGCAATAGGCCTGCCCTTTTTATCCCGCGTATGACGAGCGACAGTAATAATTCCGGCCACGGTTACATTGGCTCTGTCGTTGGCACCGGCTAAATGTTCACCAAGCCGATGCGAGCAGAATAAGTCTGTATCATCTTTGAAACGATCTAGCGGATGACCACTTATATAGAATCCGATGTACTCCCGCTCTCGCTTAAGCCGCTCCATACTGGTCCACATCGGAGTTTCCCTGAGGCGAGGTTCCGTAAGGGTTCCACCGGAGGATGCCTCCGAAAACAAGCTGATCTGATTTTGCGCGTCTTCCTGTTGCTTGCGCTGACCGTACATCACCACATCTTCGAGCGATTCCATCAACTGATTTCGATTCGCATGAATCGTGTCGAATGCCCCGGCCTGAATCAAACTTTCGAGCGTCTTCTTATTGCAGTTTTTCAGGTCGATTCGCGAAACCATATCGATAATCGAAGTAAATTCTCCGTTTTCTGTGCGTTCTTCCACTATGCTGGCAATAGCGTTGGCT
The DNA here is from genome assembly GCA_022565415.1 of Balneolales bacterium. GTDB lineage: Bacteria > Bacteroidota > Rhodothermia > Balneolales > HLUCCA01 > HLUCCA01. The sequence goes on from JAIUMT010000190.1 coordinate 3,813, forward strand.
CCGGCGCCTTTAATGGCCTCCATCCCATACTGAATTCGCCCGTTAACCGCCACAAACTGACCTTTTCCTGTGTTGATGTTGGGTTTATCTACCGGAATTCCGATATGCTGACATTCTTCTATGAAAGATGAGATCTTCTTAATATCGCCCATGTTGTGCGTTAACACTGCGGCCATGTACTCGGCCGGATAGTTCGCCTTGAAATAGGCCGTGTGATATGCCACGACCGAATAGGCTGCCGAGTGCGATTTGTTAAATCCGTATCCGGCAAAGAAGGCCATTTTATCGAAAACTTCGAGGGCTATTTTTTTGTCGTAGCCTTTGTCGTTAACCGCCCTTTCCATGAAGATGGCTTTCTGCTTTTCCATCTCTTCGACCTTCTTCTTACCCATGGCGCGGCGTAAAATATCGGCTTCACCCAGACTGTAACCACCCATTTCGCGGGCAACCTGCATGATCTGCTCCTGGTAGACCATAATTCCGTAAGTCGGTTCCAGAATTGGTTTGAGGTCGTCGTGCGGATATTCTACGCTTTTCCGTCCGTGTTTACAGTCGATATACTGAGGTATAAACTGCATCGGACCGGGTCGGTACAAGGCGTTCATCGCAATTAAGTCGTCCATCGAAGTTGGTTCGAGCTCTTTGAGGTATTTCCGCATACCATCTGACTCAAACTGAAACGTCCCAACCGTGTCTCCACGCTGATACAATGCGTACGTGGTTTTGTCATCCAGAGGGATGTCGTCTAGGTCATATACCTTGCCATGATTTTCCTTGACGTACTGAATCGAAGTTTTCAGAATCGAGAGTGTTCTCAATCCGAGAAAATCCATTTTCAGCAGACCGCAATCCTCAGCGTTGGGTCCGTCGTACTGAGTTATAACGTCTTTTTCTTTTGAAAGGGCTACGGGTACGTAATCGTGCACATTTCCAGGGGCGATGATTACCCCCGCGGCGTGTATTCCAGTTTGTCGGGCGCAACCTTCCAAAGTACGGGCGAACTGCATCATTTTCCGAACACCGGGGTCTTCGGCATCGAATAACTTGCCTATTTCCTCGTAGGTATCGGGGTTTTTATTCGGATCTAATACTGTTTTGAATGTGTCGATACCGGGTCGCTCAGGAAACAACTTGGCGATTCGGTTCACCTCCATTAGCGGAACTCCCAAAACCCGACCCACATCGCGGATGGCGGTTTTGGCTTTCATCGTGCCATATGTGACAATCTGAGCCACATTATCGCGTCCATACTTCTCGATTACATAATCAATAACAGCCTGACGTCCGGTGTCATCGAAGTCAATATCAATATCGGGAGGTGACACACGCTCGGGATTCAAAAAACGCTCAAAAAGCAGCCCGTAGCGAAGTGGATCGATGTTGATGATACCAATACAGTAGGCAACTACACTTCCGGCAGCGGAGCCACGTCCCGGACCAACAAAAACGCCCCTGTTTCGGGCCTCCGTTGTGAAGCCCTGCACAATTAGGAAATACCCGGCAAAGTTCATCTTCTTGATAATGCCGAGCTCCATTTCAATTCGCTCTGTGACCTCAGAAGTCAGCTCGGAGTACTTCTTGCGCGCCCCCTCATACGTCAAATGCCGGAGATAATCGTCCATCGAAGAGTACTCTTCGGGATACTGATAGTGCGGTAACAACAACTCCGACGACAGCTTAATCTCATCAACTTTATCCACGATTTCATTCGTGTTATCGAGCGCTTCGGGAACGTCTTTAAACAACGCAGCCATTTCATCGGGCGACTTCAGATAAAATTCGCTATTCAGATTGTTGTTATCGTCGGTAAACCTGAAACGCTTGGGATCGTTGATGTCGGCATTGGTTTGTAAGGCCAGCAGGATGTCGTGTGCTTCCGAATCTTGCCGATCCACATAATGCGAATCGTTGGTACAAATCATCTTTACGTTGTACTCTTTGGCCCAACGGATGAGCACTTCATTGCAGATCTCCTGATCGCGCAAACCATGACGTTGTAACTCGATATAGTAGTCTTCGCCGAAAAGATCCAGATAGAATTCAAATACCTTTTTCGCCTCCGCCTCGCCGTAGCGCAAGATGGTTTGATTGACCTCGCTGGCCAGGCAACAGGTTGTGGCGATTAATCCCTCAGCATGCTCTTTAAGAATCGTTTTGTCAATTCGGGGTTTGTAATACAGTCCTTTGATATAACCCATCGAAGTGAGCTTGACCAGATTTTTATATCCGATTTCATTTTTTGCCAGCAAAACCTGATGAAAACGCTCTTTGTTATCGCGGTCTTCCATTTTGGTTGGAGTGAGGTAGAACTCACTTCCGATTACAGGTTTAATTCCGCGTTTATTCGCTTCGCTGACGAACTGAGGAACCCCGAACATATTTCCGTGGTCGGTAATCGAAATTGCCGGCATGCCACAAGAACAGGCTTTATCCAGGAGTTTATCTATTACGGCGGCACCATCAAGCAGACTATACTGAGTGTGGCAATGAAGATGGGAAAACTGTGGCACAGGGATTTATGCTAAAAAGGTTTAAAAAGGTAACAAAAACGGTTAGAATGACTCAGAAATCATACACATATATCAAACATAATTAAAATATAGTTGAAGGTCGATATTGATTATTAAAAAAGGTCGAAAT
>JAIUMT010000191.1 GCA_022565415.1 Balneolales bacterium
GTGTTGTCGGCCATTGATGCGATTAAGAATTCGAATCCGGCCGGACTCCCGAACGACTCGCTTCGTGCGGCTGATGAGCCACTTATGGGCGGTAGCTGAGACATGATAAAGGTTTTACGTTGCGATGTTGATCGGATTTTGCCATTGCGGGCGAAGGTGCTGCGCGCGGGCAAGCCGGTGGAAATGGCGCAGTTCGAGCACGACAGGTTGTCGACAACGCGACATTATGCTCTACTGGAAGGTGAGCTGGCGAAAGGCTGCCTTACATTAATTCAGGCCGGACTTAAAATAGACCGTTATGTGATGGGTGTGCTTTTGGCTGAGGCGGGTCCGTTGTTGGCGGCGGCGCGGTACGGGTTGGGCGATGTGATTCCGGCCTGGCAGCTGCGGGGGATGGCTACGGATGATGGGTCTCAGGGGCGCGGATTTGGTTCGCAGCTGATTCGTTTTGCGGTTGAAGAGGCGCTTTCGGAGGGATTTTCGCAGATATATTGGTGTAATGCGCGGGAAAAGGCGGTTCCATTTTACGAGCGAAACGGGTGGAAGGTGATTTCGAAGGAATTTGACGTGCCCGGGATTGGTCCGCATTTCAAAATGATACTTTTAGGGTGAAATTTGTGCAGATTGTGTAAGATTTCGGGGATTTTCGACTCTTTATTAATAGATCAATTGTTTCGTGGCGTGCTTTTGCAGTGCGTCGCGTTTATTTGGAACTATGATTGCCTCTGTTACTCCTCTCGATGATATGGGTCACTACTTTTATGGTGGTAACTTGATGTATATGATCTGATGTGCTGGAGGGGGAAGCATTGTTCCGTTCACGGAAATAATAAAGGGTTCGAATGATGGAGATTTTGCAGCAAGATGATATGCGCGTGCCTGTGCGTGTGGTTAAAGATATGCCTCCGGATGAACAGCCTCGGGAGAAGTTGGTTCGCCATGGCTCGGAAACGTTGTCGAATGCGGAGTTGTTGGCGATTCTGCTCAGAACGGGCACGAAAAGGATGAATGTGATTGATACGTCCCGGAATATTCTAGAAATGAGCGGGGGATTACATGCTATGGCGCGGAAGGGTTTGAAGGATTTGTGCCGGGTCGACGGGATAGGGTCGGTGAAGGCCGTTACAATTTTAGCAGCGCTGGAATTGGGGAGGCGGTTGCAAAGCGCATCGCTGGAGGAGAAAGTCTTTTTTAAGTCACCAGAGGATGTGTACGCGTATTTTGGTCCGAAAATGCGGGATTTGAGGAAGGAAGTGTTTGTTGTGGCGTTTATGAATGCATCGAAACGGCTTATCGGCTTCGAAAAGATGAGTGTGGGCGGACAAACGGCGACGATTGTGGATCCGTCGGAGGCGATGCGTCAGGCGATTTTGAACGATGCACATAGTGTGGTGCTGTTGCATAATCATCCGTCGGGGAATGCAGCGGCGTCTCAGGCTGATATTCAGCTAACTAAGCGATTGTACGAAGCCGGACGCTTACTCGGGGTGATGGTAGAAGATCATATCATCGTTGCCGGATATGAATATGTGAGTTTGAGAAGTAAGGGTTTGCTTGGGTAAAGATTGACGATGAAGCGCTTCGTTTTTCTTATATTTGGTCAGATAATAAAACAGACCCAAATTTTCACAGTTACATATCATGAACGAATATCTGAAGCGGATAATCACGGAAGCACTTCGAAGGTTATATCCGGAGCTTGAAATTCCCGAAATCCATCTTGAAAAACCTCGAATTGCAGAGCATGGTGATTTGGCTACGAACGTCGCAATGACATTGGCCAAACCGCTTCGAATGCCACCGCGAGGTATCGCTGAAGCCCTCGTTAATGAGCTTAAGTATGATGAATCCCAGTTAGAATCGGTTGATTTGGCCGGACCTGGTTTTATCAACTTCAAATTTTCACCGAATTGGTTGTATGGCGCTTTAGGTGAAGTTTTTGAGAAAGGTGATTCCTACGGTAAAGGCACACTTTTAGAAGGAAAACGGTATCAGGTTGAGTTTGTGAGTGCGAATCCGACTGGACCACTTACCGTAGGTCACGGACGAAATGCCGTGCTGGGCGACACCGTTGCCCGACTGTTTGAATGGGCCGGAGCATCTGTGGCACGCGAGTACTATTTCAACAACGCGGGTCGGCAAATGCGCGTGCTAGGAAACAGCGTATCAGCCCGATATCAGCAGATACTGGGTAAGGATGTTGAGTTTCCAGATGGCGGATACGAAGGTGAGTATATCCGAGATATTGCCGCAAAAATGGTAGAGGAGTATGGCGACACCTATTTAAGCGACCCGGAAAATGTCATTTTCAAAGAGACCGCCGAAAAGGTGATTTTTGAGGACATCAGCGTGACGCTTAAGCGGATGAACATCAAAATGGACACCTACTTCAATGAAAACGACCTTTACGAAAATGGGTCCATCGACGATGTGCTCAAACGACTCGAAGAAAAAGATCTTGTTTACAAAGAAGACGGTGCAGTTTGGTTCCGAACAACTAAGTTCGGCAAAGAAAAAGATACGGTACTTGTAAAAAGCACCGGCGAACCCACATATCGCTTGCCCGATATCGCGTATCATGCAAACAAACTAGATCGTGGATATGATGTCTGTGTGGATGTATTTGGGGCCGACCATATTGCCACCTATCCGGATGTAATTTCTGCACTTTCGGTTTTGGGATACGACAAAAACCGCGTAGATGTGCTTATTTACCAGTTCGTAACGATTGTCCAAGACGGAAAACCGTTTAAGATGAGCACCCGAAAAGCTAATTTTGTAACACTTGATGAGTTAATGGACGAAGTTGGATCGGATGTAACCCGATTCTTTTTCCTGATGCGATCACCTGGGACCCATCTTGAATTCGATATTGCTCAGGCTAAGGAAAGTGGAGAGAAGAATCCTGTTTTCTATCTGCAATACGCATTTGCCCGAATTCAGAGCATTATGCGCAAAGTTCAAGAAACCACAGAGTTTAAGGGAGAAGTTGACCTGAAACTCCTCTCGCACGAGTCTGAAATTAAGGTCATTAAAAGTCTGTTGGACTTCCCCGACTGGATTATCAGCGCGGCCATGAGCAAAGAACCACATCGTTTGATCAATTATTTGAACGAGCTCGCCACCGATTTCCATAAGTTTTACCACGATTGCCGAATTATGGGCGAAGATGAAAAACTAGCACAGGCACGGGTTCAACTACTTCAGGCGGTATCCCTGGTAATGAAAAATGGTCTTACCATTCTCGGAATTGAAGCACCCGAAAGAATGTAAAGCCTGTTTATTTTAGCACAGTCATTTTTCCTATGTGAGAATCGAGTCCAACCCGTAGGTGATAAATATATACGCCAGAAGCCAGTCCTCTGGTCTGAAATAGTATATCATAAAAGCCACGGCTCAGGTTTTCGTCAATCAGGCGATCGACTCTTCTACCGAGGACATCATAAACCTCCAGAAGTACATAGCTGTCTCTTGGTAACGAAAAGGGGATGGTTGTTTGTGCGGCAAACGGATTTGGGAAATTTGGCATCAGAGTGACCTGTGGAGGCAGTTCTCTAGCCAAAACGGTATACTCAATTTCCTGTGGTGATGCACTCGGATTAGCGAAAATCATCGCAAGCTGAGTAGTATCTTCCCATCGAAAAGGTGCGTTAATCCGAAGTGTTCCGCTATTTTGTGCAACGTTACCGGTTTGGATGTACTCTTGAACTGATCCGTCTCGATGATATGCCAGCAATCCTACGCCAACACTTTCTCCACTAAACGACACGTTTAGCGCCACTTCTCCAACCAGGCTAGAAAGCTCATCCAAAATTATATACTGAGCGGCTCTCTCTCGCGAAATTTCCGGTAATGAACGCAAGGAATCTATCGTAGCAAAACGAAATGTTCGCTGAGGCGTTGGGTAATCGAATGCTTCTTTAAATCCGTAACCAACAACGGCATTGCTTCCAGAGGCAAAATGCCAAAGATGATTTCTGGTAAACTCTTCTGCATAGGTTTTCCCGCGAGCGACCAAATTTTCGGACATCACCGAAGCCATCAACGTTCCAGCCGGATCCAGACTGATGTCGTCCCAAACATCAACCCAGAAATCGATACCCACTTTTTCGGCATAATAAAGGCTAAAGGTAGCATGATCGTATGCCACGGGCGTTGACCTATTCGGATTTCGAAAAATGCCATTATTACTGCTGATGTAGTTGTAATAATCATTAACCTCGTCGTAAACAATCTCCTCAGTTTTTGTGGCATCCACCTCGGCCCAAGGAATGGCGCCCGTCTCGCCCCGCCATCTACCGGCAGCGAACTGAATGGCATGCTTAATTTCGTGGGCAATAGTTACCTTCAGTGCTCCAATGGCATTTCCTTCGGGATCATCATTCGCCGGAAAACCATCATAATTGTTTCGAATTACGATGAATGTGGTTCCACCTTGAGACTGAGTAAACCCATATCCACTAATGTTCAAAATTCGAAATCGATATGGCGATCCTGGTATAAGAAAGTCAGTAAAACCAAGATCATTAACCAGATATTCATAGCTTTCGTCAGCGTAGAAAGCGGCTCGCTCAACGTAATCTGGAATTCCTGAACCTGACTCGTCGACGGGAGAAACCGCACTTGAGCCAGTTACGGTATATTCGAACTCAAAATTACCCGAAGGACTCACATAAAACTGCGCATTCTGAATATTCGTCTCGCTAACAGCTTTAAACATATTTCGAATAGCTTCCGAGTCGGGATCATCCGGGTTGGAAATCGTGGCATACATGAAATGCGGTGTTAGACATTTTATTGGATCCACATCAGAAGATTCTCTAAATCGCATGTCGATACCGGAGCTTTGCTCACTCAACACCGGACTCAACGCAATTTGAACCTCTTCCCAAAACGATTGTCCAACTACGTTGCCGGGCAAAAAAAATGCAATAAACAGCATCAACCCGACAATTCGGCGCACAGAATTCACGCATGGCGCTTCATCAAAACTAAAAATTGGAACACTGTAGATCATGTTATGGAAAACGCCAATACGATTATTTTATTAGGGTAATTTTTCGGATGAGCTGATGTGATGTCGTATTGAGCGATCTGTCTATTGCATGTATTCGAACCAAATAAACACCTGAAGCTAGACCGGTACCGTTAAATGTCACGGAATGCCGCCCACTTGCATAATTATCTTGAGTCAGACGCGAGACCAATCTTCCGGTTACATCGAGAATATCAATCTCGACGAAATAAGGCGTATCCAGCTCGAATGGAATGGTAGTTGTCGGATTAAATGGATTCGGATAATTTGCCAACAAAGCAACAGTTACTGGATGCTCACCAAATCCGGGATGGTCAATTCCAACCCCCTCTTTGGGCTTCACAGATACCACAATAGACTCCGTCGAAGTAAATGAGTAGGTTTCATCCAGCAGAATTAGCGGGAAACCGATACTAACGGTTGTGTCCTCTTTTGGAACAAATAGCATTTCAACAATCGCACCAGATATATCGCTCGTTCGACCAATCGCACCCACCCGAACACCCGTACTGGTTGTAAAGGATCGAGTAATTTGGTCGTGCTTGCTCAAACTGGGAAGAATAACTCGGTCCAGTGCGACCAAGCTAGTGTCAAAATCGACCTCCATAAAGACCGAAGAATGGCTCGAACGCTGATAAAGATTCAAAACAACACGTAATGTATCGTCTTCGGGTGAGCTACTCGTAAAGTAATCGGCAATTATCTCGCTATCATTTGCTACAAGAACTCTGGATGCGGCCAATGGAATATCATTATCTGATGCAGATCGAAACCAATCTGCTTGTGGAAAATAGCCATTTTCGTTTTGGTCTGATGGAAACACGCTGATACTTCCCGTCGATTTCGAGAATATGAGTGCGGCATCGTACGAAGTGACCGTTCCGTCACCGCTCACATCCGAAATTCCCTTATCTAGAAAGGATGAAAGTCCGTTAGCTGTGCTTCCTGGAGTACTCACCACATTATTCAAAATGAATTCGGCATCAGCGGAATTGACTTTTGTATCACGATTCACATCGCCGTACTTATAGAAACTGGACTCATCATCGCTACTTACCACAATCTGTGCACTTCCCGAAAGTGCGGATGTGTTTGCTATGACGATGCCTGCTTTCTCTATAGAGCTCCATGGCCAATCGGTGAATAATCCATCGAAATCTGTGCGCGAATCATCATTTATGATGGTGGTGTAAACAGTCGCGTTATGGTCGAACCCAATCACTCCGAGCCCAATTCCCGGATGATCTCTTAGTATTCCGACAGCCATATTTTGAATAGCATTTATGCTCGGCGAAATTTCATAAAACCGCGCTGAGTGATTCTGAAACGTTATAAATGGCGACGCATAGGGCAAAACGCCACTTCCAGAATGTGAAATCATTGCGGA
>JAIUMT010000192.1 GCA_022565415.1 Balneolales bacterium
ATAGAACAAATCCGCTTTAGGCTTTGATGGCAGAGTGGTAGAATCAAATTGGAGCGTAAAAAATGAAAGACTTATTCGCCAAAGGAAAATGGAACGAAGTAAAAGGAAAATTCAAGCAAAAGTACGGTGAGCTCACTGACGATGATGTGACGTATATGGAAGGTCAGGACGATGAGTTTATCGGAAACCTGCAGAAGAAGCTTGGCAAGACCAAAGACGAGGTGGAAGCTGAGATTAAAGAGTTTCTGAAGTAGGGACCTCGCTTCTACAAAAAAGTTATGTAAGGCGGTCATCCGAAAGGGTGTCCGCCTTTTTTATGTCGCGTAATATGTGCGGTATTTAACTACTCGCGATTCAGTGAGTCTAAGAACTTCAGTCCAAGTAGTCACATACCGCATGGAATTATTAGGTCATTTTCATTTCTTTATTATTTCTGCTTAATTAAAAATAAATACATATCTTTCACGTTACTAACGCACGAGGTTATGGTTATATCATTCGGATCTAAACAAACAGAGCAAATTTGGATGAGTAATAGAATCAAAAACATGCCACTAGACATCCAAAACGTTGGTCGCAGAAAGTTGCGCATGATAAATAACTCACAAAACATCATTGACCTGACTATCCCACCTTCCAACAGACTTGAAAAACTATCAGGAAGTCTAAATGGGTTTTACAGCATTAGAATTAACAAACAATGGCGTATTGTTTTCAAATGGGTCGAAGGCAATGCTAGTGAAGTAGAAATAATGGATTATCATTAATTGGAAATAACTATGGAAAAGCTTCCGAACATACATCCAGGCGAGATTTTACTAACCGAGTTCTTGCTTCCGCTAGAAATCTCGGCTTACCGATTATCCAAAGATTTAAGAATTCCTCAGACAAGAATTTCTCAAATAATTAAAGGAAAACGCAGAATTACTGCAGATACCGCTTTGCGACTAAGTAATTATTTTGGAACATCAGCCAAGTTTTGGCTTGGCCTGCAAGACGATTTCGACATTGAGGAAGAGAGTCGCTCCAAAGAATCAGAGTTGAGTGCAATAAAGCCATTGCTCAAGAATGCTGTATAGTTAGTTGTACAGATGCACCCGTTGCCTATTCGTAAGTGTGCTTTTGGGTTCCCGTTCTTGGTCAAAATATATGCGCATGATGCGACCCACAAACGTCGTCTATTAGCAGACTAATTAATCTGATACTGCTTAATTATTTCAATATTATAAATTAGATGTTGAACCATATAGTTGGTTAAAAGCGCTTTTCCAACAGCCGATAAACACAAGTGGCAATATCGTACTATATGGTCTTAAATAGGCGATTTTTCTTTACAATGGCTGTAAAAATCGGTAAATTATCAATGAAGTTTAGGAATAATATTATTTAACCAGAGACTTCGTGAAATCGCCTTGATGCGGCGATACTGTGGTCTCGGCCGCATCAAAACCTAAAGACAATTTTGTATTGCGATTTCTCGATGATCTCGTTCAAGAATCACGATAAACGTATACTATTATGTCAGCTCACAAGCCAACCGACAACACTATCGACCTGCCGTTTCTAACCGACGATGCCCCTCGATGCTATCGCTCATTTAAAACCGGAACATGGCTCACAGAAATCGATGTCCGCAATTTTATTCAGCTCAATTACACCGAATACACCGGTGACCGCACATTCTTAGCCGAACCAACAGACGACACCCGTCTTCTATGGCAACAAGTTCTCAATTTGATGATTGAGGAGCAGAAGAAAGGCGTTCTGGATGCCGATACCTCCCTTGTTTCATCAATCGTTTCACACGGTGCCGGATACATCGACAAAAGTCTCGAAAAAGTAGTCGGACTTCAAACAGAGAAGCCCCTCAAACGTGCTCTCATGCCTTTCGGTGGTGTTCGGATGGCCAAAAATGCTCTCGAAAGTAACGGATTCGAATTCAGCGAAGAAACGCAAAAAGCCTTCGATGCAATTCGCAAAACCCACAACGACGGAGTGTTTGATGGATACACCTCCGAAATTCGGAAAGCACGCTCGTCCGGAATCGTAACCGGATTGCCAGATGCCTATGCCCGCGGACGAATTATCGGTGATTACCGACGTCCAGCCCTGTACGGTGTCGATCGCCTCATCGAAGAGAAGCATGAGCAACTCGACTCACTCGAGGTCTCCTCCCTCAACGAAGAGACCATCCGCCTGCGCGAAGAAATCAACGAGCAAATCCGTTCGCTGAAAGAGCTCAAAGTGATGGCAAAAAATTACGGATTCGACATCAGCAAGCCCGCCGAGAACGGAACTGAGGCGATTCAGTGGTTATATTTCGCCTACCTCGCTGCGGTGAAAGAGCAAAACGGTGCGGCCATGTCCCTCGGACGAGTTTCAACCTTCCTCGACATTTATTTTGAGCGTGATTTGGCGGAGGGGACCCTCACCGAGTCTGGCGTGCAAGAATTGATCGACCATTTTGTAATGAAACTCCGAATGGTGCGATTTATGCGAACCCCGGATTACAACGAACTTTTTTCCGGCGATCCAACTTGGGTAACAGAAGTTATCGGAGGGATGGGCGTCGACGGACGAACCTTGGTAAGCAAAACATCTTTCCGTCTGCTGCAAACCCTGCACAACTTAGGTCCGGCTCCCGAGCCAAACCTCACCGTTCTGTGGTCTGAAAAACTGCCCGAAGGATTCAAACGCTTCTGCGTGGATACATCCATCGAAACCTCGTCGCTGCAGTACGAAAACGACGATTTGATGCGCAGCTACTGGGGCGACGATTACGGTATCGCTTGCTGTGTTTCTGCCATGAAAATTGGTAAGCAGATGCAGTTTTTCGGTGCGCGTGCGAACCTGGCCAAAACTTTATTATATGCCATAAACGGTGGTAAAGACGAAATCACCGGTGAGCAAATTGGTCCGGCAATGAGTCCAATAAGTGGCGATAAGTTAACTTATGATGAAATCGTGCCGAAGTTCGATGCCATGATGGACTGGCTCGCGAACGTGTATATGAATTCTCTGAACGTGATTCATTACATGCACGACAAGTATTACTATGAGCGCCTCGAAATGGCCCTTCACGATAGAGATGTGCTTCGTACCATGGCATGTGGCATCGCGGGACTTTCCGTAGTAGCAGACTCCCTCAGCGCGATTAAATTCGCCGATGTGAAGATTATTCGCGATGATCGCGGACTTGCGGTTGACTACGAAGTAAATGGCGAGTTTCCGACCTTCGGGAACGACGACGACCGGGTCGACACTATCGCCCGCGACATCGTTAAGAAATTCATGGAAAAACTCAAAAAAGAGCCTACATACCGCAACGCAGTAGCTACTCAATCGGTATTGACCATAACATCCAACGTGGTTTACGGTAAGAAAACCGGAAGTACACCAGATGGTCGTAAACTTGGCGAGCCATTTGCACCAGGCGCAAACCCCATGCACGGCCGCGATAAGAACGGAGCTGCTGCGAGCATGCTATCCGTATCGAAACTTCCATACGAATACGCTCAGGATGGAATTTCATATACGTTCTCTATCGTTCCGAAGGCGTTGGGCCGAACCGATGAAGATCGCACAGTAAATATGATTGGTTTGCTTGATGGTTACTTCAATCAGGGTGGGCATCACATCAACGTGAACGTCTTCAATCGTGAAACCTTGATCGATGCCATGGAGCATCCCGAGCTTTATCCTCAATTAACCGTACGTGTATCTGGATATGCGGTGAACTTCAACAAGCTGACCAAAGAACAGCAAATGGATGTCATCACACGCACATTCCACGAGTCGAACTAATCGGAAAATGGAAAACGTAACTGGATATGTACATTCTATCGAATCTGCCGGGACATTAGACGGTCCCGGCATTCGTCGAATCCTGTTTTTGCAAGGATGTCCGTTGTCGTGCTTGTATTGCCACAACCCAGATGCCCGGCCATTTAAGCAGGGACGAAAAACCGATGCCTTCTCCGAATTGCGCGAAATAGCTCGAAACAGAGAATACTTCAAAAGAACGGGCGGCGGATTTACCATTTCTGGTGGGGAACCGTTAAGTCAGCCTGATTTTGTAAAGGCGATTTTCGATGGATGCAAACGCATGGGAATTCACACGGCACTAGACACTTCCGGATTTACCGGGCATAAAGCGGATGATGAATTATTGTCGTACACCGATCTGGTATTGCTGGATATCAAGCATATTCGTCCGTCGGCGTACAAAGAACTTACGGGCGTTAAACTTCAGCCCACTCTCGATTTCGCAAAGCGTTTAGCAGACATGAAAAAACCCGTTTGGTTGCGATATGTGCTGGTTCCTGGGTTCACCGATGATCTGGACGATCTTGCTGAGCTGGCGAATTTTGTGAAAACGCTCGGGAATGTTGAGCGTGTTGAAGTATTGCCCTATCACAAAATGGGCGAGTATAAATGGGATTGCCTGGGTATTGAAAATAAACTTGCCGACACGCCCGAACCAACCAAAGATGAGGTTGAGCTGGCAGTTGATTCGTTTCGAAAAGCAGGATTGGCGGTGCTGAGCTAGGGTAGTTATTTTCGCAGGGTGATATTGCCAGCGACCCTGAAATTACTCTACCGAGACTCTCTCTACCCTCACACGATCATTACTATACTTCATCAATCCTCATTAAATAAGAACGCAAATCCGCTCTTATAGCTTTCTTAATTGAGTAAAAAAAGTTAGTGTCAATAAGAACAGGTGATTAAGCAGAGCGAAAATCTATTCCTTACTTGTAAATCAGATACGGCTGACGTTGCTCGCGAAAACGATTCACGTCATCTTCCCATAATTCAATAATTTCATCGGCGGGGTGACCATCCTGAATCATCTGTTGCACCAAGTCGTTTCCAGCCCGGACTTGCATCCCCCTCAGGTTGAAAAACCGCGCTTTACCCTCCTCCGAATGCGCATTATAGAACGCTTCAAGGATGTGAATGCCGGCGGCAACCGGATATAAAACTTCTTCGTCGCTTACGCTAATTTCAATTCCTTCAATAAGTTGATCCATAAGCTTCGGATTCCGATCCATTCCGGGTATCGAAACGGGTGTAAACGAAATGTCGTTGAATTGCAATCCACCGATATTTCGTTGATTTAAGTTCGTGGCAATGGCTTCACCATCAACACCGGCATCGCCCACCTGCAAGAAAGGCCGATACGTTCCGCGTCCCTCGCTACCCGTTGTACCTTCAAAATAGCAGGTTCCCGGATAAATGAACGCCGTTTCGATGTCAGGAATATTCGGACTCGGCGGCACCCACGGAAGCCCGGTACTTGTCCACAGCATGTCGCGCGTCCAACCACTCATTTCAATAACGTGCAAATCCACATCAGCTAATCCATCCAGCCACTGTTCGCCCTGAATCATTCTTGCCAACTCGCCAACGGTCATTCCATGGGTGACCGGAGTGGGGAAAAGGCCAATTCCGGAGGTGTATTGATCTTCGCGGATGAATCCTTCGATGCGATTTCCGCCCAACGGATTTGGTCGATCGAGAACCAAAAAGGGGATACCGGCTTCGGCTGCCGATATCATGGAACGCGCCATGGTTGCCGGATATGTGTAAAATCGGGTTCCGACATCCTGCATGTCGAAAATGAGCACATCAACATTTGCGAGCATTTCGGCCGTGGGCCGCCGGGTTTCTCCGTAAAGGCTGAAAATGGGGGCTCCGGTTAGATCATCTACGCTATCGCTTACGGGTTCTCCGGCATCGGCCTGACCACGTAATCCGTGTTCCGGGCCGAATAAAGCGGTTACGGTGATGTCGGGGTCTGCGTGGAGGAGGTCGATAAGGTGAATGGTGTTGGCGCTCATGTTTGAAGTGCTTCCAGTAGAGCTTACGTTACTTGAACTACCGGCAGTACTTGAAGCGCCGTCATTACTTATGCTACTAGCGTTGCCCGAAATTCCTGAACTTCCCGAAACGTCCGAATCTACAATGTTATCCGAGTTCTCAATATCTTCTGAAAGTTGCGATTTCCCGCCATTACCAGGAAATCCTGCATCATTTGCATTTTTCGAACCATCCCGAACGATAATTGCACTATGATTTGTGATAATGCCAACTCTCTTGCCTTCAACGAGTTCGCGGTAGTCGGTAAGAAGTCGTTCGGCACCAATTATAACACGATCCTGGTCAACGTCGTGGGATTCGGGTGATGCGCATGCCAGTAACAACGTCGAAATCAGCATACTGAAAATGATAGGCCGCATAAGAAGGGAAGTTATTTGTGGGAAATAAGTTACGTCAAGATGATATGGACTAATGTACTAAATTCCTGGATAGATTTTTAATAACAAGACGCATCAGGTCACATTGATTATCATCGAAGTCACTAGATTGGCAACGGCAACGGCAAGGGGAACGGGAACGGCAAGTGGA
>JAIUMT010000193.1 GCA_022565415.1 Balneolales bacterium
GGCCGACACCGATATCAACACGACTCCAGCAAGCATTACTGCCTGATGAATATGGTTTCTGCTAAATAGTGGTCTTTTCATTTATTTGCCTCTCGAATCTATTGGGGATACACACCAGCTCGTAAACAGTGTTTCATTATAACTCTTTCAATTTAGCATATTTTTAACGGGATTTATACAAGAAATCGTCTGAATGGTGTTTCTCAAAATTGTTGTATATTTGTAGTCTTTAGAATTTTCAACCAAATTTCGCTGATCCAGTCATGGGTAAACGGTTTCAAGAAGTCAAACAAGTCGATTATTCGAAGATGGAATTAGAAATTTTGTCGTGGTGGCAAAAGAATTCCATTTTTGAGAAAAGTCTGGAAACCCGGGAAGACGGAATTCCTTTCACTTTCTATGAAGGACCTCCGACGGCTAACGGAAAGCCTGGAATCCACCATGTAATGGCGCGTACGGTAAAAGATCTTTTCTGCCGCTATAAGACTATGAAAGGCCATAAAGTGATGCGTAAGGCCGGTTGGGATACCCACGGACTTCCCGTCGAGATCGAAGTTGAAAAAGCACTCGGGCTTAAAGGCCGCGCAGAAGTTGAACAATACGGTCTGGCCGAATACAACGCTCAATGCCGCGAAAGTGTATTGAAATATAAAGACCTGTGGGATGAACTCACCAATCGTATGGGCTATTGGGTCGATCTACACAACCCGTACGTCACGTTCGAAAACGATTATATTGAGTCGGTCTGGTGGGCGGTAAAAGAGCTTCACAACAAAGGCTTCCTGTATAAAGGTTACAAAATTCAGTGGTACTCGCCCGGAAGTAGCACGGTTCTGAGTTCCCATGAAGTGAGTCTCGGTTATAAAGAAGTTCAGGATCCTTCGGTATTTGTGAAATTTAAGCTGGATGAGGCCAATGATACCTACTTCCTGGCCTGGACTACCACTCCGTGGACGCTCATATCCAACATGATTCTGGCTGTGAATCCGGCTTTGGACTACGTTACGGTGAAACATGGTGGCTCCGATGACAAACCTGAATATCTGATTCTCGCAGAAGCGTTGCTTTCTGTACTAGAGGGCGATTATGAAATCATTCGGAAGTTTAAAGGCGAAGAGTTACTTGGCAAAACCTATGAGCCAATTTTCGACTATGCTCTAAATGTATTCGACAAATCGGAAGCCTGGAAGGTTGTAGCTGCTGATTTCGTCACCACAGAAGACGGTACCGGAATTGTGCATATTGCCCCGGCTTATGGCGCAGATGACTACGAAACAGGTAAAAAAGAAGGCATTCCGATGTTTAATCCCGTCGATCGCGACGGTTGTTTTACATCAGAAATCACTGAATATGCCGGACTTTGGTTCAAAGACGCCGACAAAGAGATTGTTCGCAACCTCAAAGAGCGGGGCGTTTTGTACAAGCACCTCACATATTTGCACAACTATCCGCATGATTGGCGAAAAGGCACTCCGTTGATGTCGTATCCGGTGGAAAGCTGGTTTGTGCGCACCACCGCCGTCCGCGACCGAATGGTTGCCTTAAACAAAGAAATTAACTGGAAACCGGCAAGCACCGGAACCGGTCGTTTTGGAACCTGGCTCGAGAATAATGTCGACTGGGCCATTTCTCGTCAGCGATTTTGGGGAACGCCCATTCCAATTTGGGTGAGCGACAAAGATCCCAACTATTTTGAATGTATTGGTAGCGTCGAAGAGTTGCGCACCAAAGCCGGACTCAAAAAGAATGTTAAAATCGACCTCCATCGTCCGACTATTGATGAAATAACCTGGCCGGCACCTGATGGTGGCACCATGCGCAGAATCCCCGATTTGCTGGATGTTTGGTTCGACTCGGGCGCGATGCCGTTCGCACAATGGCACTATCCGTACGAAAACAAAGATATTTTCAAGACCAACTTTCCGGCAGATTTCATTGCGGAGGGAGTTGATCAAACACGAGGGTGGTTCTACACGCTCCACGCGCTGGCGACCATGCTTTTTGATAAACCTGCATTTAGAAATGTAGTATCAAACGGACTGGTACTCGACGCTAAAGGCGAGAAAATGAGCAAAACCAAGGGTAACACAGTCGATCCGTTTCGGGTATTGCAAGAATTCGGAGCCGATTCTACCCGCTGGTATATGATGAGCAATTCCTCGCCATGGGATAACCTCAAGTTTAACGAAGATGGTTTAAAAGAAACCCAACGAAAGTTTTTTAACACCATCGTAAATACGTACTCTTTCTTCGCGATGTATGCGAATATCGACAAATGGACGTACGCAGGATCGCCAATCGCTTATCCCGATCGTTCGGAAATGGATCGCTGGATCATTTCCCGGCAGTTTACCACCATCAAAATGGTCGATCAGTATCTGGATGACTACGACGTAACGAAAGCCTGTCGCGAAATCGAACAGTTTGTCGAAGAGCTTAGTAACTGGTACGTGCGCCGAAGTCGTCGCCGCTTCTGGAAAGAAGGCAAAACGATAGACAAAACGGCAGCCTATCAAACGCTGTACGAATGCCTTGCCAACATCGCGAAATTGATAAGTCCGGTGGCACCCTACATGGGCGAGTGGTTATATCAGCAATTGAATAGCGTTACGGGTCACGACGAGGAATCGGTTCACGTTTCGTTCTATCCGACTGTAGAAGAAACCGCGATCGACAAGCAACTCGAATACAAAATGGAATTAGCCCGATTGGTTACCTCCATCACGTTGCGTATCCGAAATCAGGTAAATTTGAATGTTCGTCAGCCACTTAGCCGCATCATCATACCGGTAAACACTCCGGAAGACCGACATGCGATTGAATCTGTAAAAGATATCATCCTGGATGAGGTCAATTTCAAAGCGATTGAGTATGTGAACGACGACTCGGGAATTGTCAAAAAAAGCGCAAAACCGAATTTCCCGGTGCTTGGAAAAAAAGTTGGCGGACTGATGAAAGCCATCGCTGCAAAAGTTGCCAAGCTCGGTTCTGAAGACATAAATAAATTCGAAAAATCTGGTAATCTGAATATTACACTTGATACCGGAGAAATTGTTAAATTAGAGAAGGATGATTTAGTCGTTGTGCGACACGGATTGTCTGGATGGTCGGTTGAAACGCAAGATGGACTCACCGTAGCAGCAGATACGGAGATCACGCCAGAGCTCGAACGTGAAGGTTTGGCTCGAGAAGTGGTGAATCGTCTTCAGAATATGCGTAAAGAAGCTGATTTTGAGGTAACCGATCGAATTTCGGTGTCTATTGAAGCAGAAGCAAACATTATCAAGTCTGTTGAAGCAATGAAAAGCTATATCATGAATGAAACGCTTTGTGAATCCTTTACATATACTGTACTGGAAGATGCAGATTTTACTAAGTCGTGGGACATCGACGGTGTCTCCGTAACAATTGCCATTAAACGTAATCTAAAATAATCGTACGGCCATGGAAGAGAACCCGAAAAACGATCAGGTTGAGCGTGTATCCCCTTACAATGATGAAGAACTGGATTATTTCCGTCAAATCATTTTGAAAAAAAGTGAAGACGCCGAGAATGATCTCGATTTACTTCAACAGACATTGCGCGATAATACCGAAAATGCTTCTGATGAATCAGCGTACTCGTTTCACATGGCAGATGCCGGCACCGACGCCCAGGAGCGTGAAAAAACATATATGTTGTTTAACCGCACCAAGAAATTTTTGAGATATCTGGACGATGCTCTTGTGCGAATCGACAAAAAAACATACGGTTTGTGCAAAGTGACTGGTAAGAAAATCTCGAAAGGTCGACTCGAAGCTGTGCCTCATACGCAAATCAGTATCGAAGCCAAACTCAAGAGACGGTGACGGTCTGGTGAGTTTATTGCAAAAAAAATGGTTGATGTTCGCAGGTACGGCACTTGTTGTCGTGTTGCTCGATCAGTGGAGTAAGTATGTTATTCGTACTCGCTGGGAACTGCAAAACCTGGAGCTCATTCCCGGGTGGTTTTCTTTTCATTACACGAAGAATCCGGGTATGGCTATGGGTATCGATATACTCGATACCATGCACATCAGCATCATTGCAATAATTGCTACCATCGCCATAACTACGTACATCATCCGGACGATGGATAAGTCCCCGGCCGGATTCATGTTGATCATGGGATTAATCATTGGCGGCGCCATCGGCAATCTCATCGACCGCATTTTCATCGCCCGCATTATGGGTTACGGCGGATACCTCGAAGGACAAGTAGTCGATTTCCTGCATTTTACACTCAGAATTAGCGATTGGCCTGTCTTCCCGTACATTTTCAACGTAGCTGATGTGGCCATTAGCTGCGCTCTCATCATCTTTTTAGTATTCAACAAGAAGTTCCTGCCCGAAGAAGAGACCAAAACACCTGAGTCGGTTACGGTTGAATCCAATACGGCTGATTCAAAAGAGATTGACGCCAATGCTTCTCAATCCAAAGCGTCTGATTCTGTAACACCTGATTCTAAAGCTCCTGATAAAGAATCATAATCGCCCGACGAAACCACGATCGCACAAAGTATCCGTGAAATATTAGAACAATCTATAGTTCAATTTTTCTCGTATTCCATAATAAAAGCTTGAATTTGCTTTGCTAACCCCTATAAATAATAACCTATTAGGTTGGGTTAGCTTATTCTAACAAGCAATCTCTTAGATTAAGATTTAAATTTATCGAAAATGATCTGTAACAAATGTGCATCGAAATACTCTATGTTATAGGGTATAATCAATTTCAAGTAACCATTTCTTCTCATGTCGATGGGACAAGCTTTATTAGCAATCGGAGCAATAACATTGTTTATGTATACTGCTGTAAACGTGAACAGGACGTACGTAGCCGCTTCGGCAGAGTCGGTGGCCCAGCAACGAAATCTCGACATGATAAACTACGCTCAATCGTTATCTGAGTTCGTCTATGCTCAAGGTCAGCGGTACGACAACCTGGATGTGATATTTGCAAACTCCGGCGACATCAATGATCCGACCAAGCACCATACCTACGTTACATCCATCCGGGATACACTCTTTGCGACCATTCAGCTATCAGCTGAGCAAAATATGATTCACGGAGCCAAAGGCAGAAGTGCTACAATTCGCATTTACACCTCCGCAGGGACCACAAAACAGCAGCGCATGGAAACCATCGCAGTTATTGTCAAACCTGAGGACTAACAACGATGTACACACCTCTTTTCCATAGCATATCATGAACGTACAACTGGATCTTATTCTCCCTCCAATTGTGATTGGTTCGTTGCTTTTGCTAATTCTCGGACTCAACCAGATGATGATGGAGTCCCAAACAGGTAACCGCCTCAATATGGAAATGCAGACCTTCGCTAATACCACATTACTCGTATTGCAGGAGGAACTGAGGGATGTGCATGATGTGCTTGGAATTACAGACTCAACACTGGTGTACAACACCCCAAATTTGGATACAGTACGCATTGCGCGTGTTGGTCGTGAAATGCACATGATTCGCTCTAATATTTCGACGTCACTTCAAGATACGACCCGATACGCATCACGACTTGCCGACCTACGATTCACACTTTTTCTGCTGGATGGTGTTGGTCCGGCAATGTTACGTGTTCGTGTTGAAACAGAAAGCACTCCAGAACAGGAGGTCGGTGTTAGAACCGCTCGTTACCGTTCGTTCGCCGAACGTGACTTTTATTTACGCAACCTGGACCTGGATTAACGCAAAAAGGATAAACTGAAATGGGACGTTATGCTATTATGATTGTGCTCGCTCTGACTTTCGCCTTGATGGCGTACGGTCATGGTCTACGTACAACATTTTGGGTTTCAGAGCTTGAAGCAACCCGGAATTTTAGTTTAAATCAGGCCCGAAACATCGCTCAAAGCGCGGCTATGATTGCCTCCATGAATATCACTGAAGAAGATGCTTCGTTTACACCATCGTCTAATTCTACACTTCGTATTCCCTCCGATGGCTCGTTCGCAACCTGGCCTGTGATGCAAGGAAATTACCGTTATGAAATCGAAAATCAAGGCGACTCGTTGCTCATTTTGCGATCGTTTGGTGAATTTCAGGATCAAATCTATCGGGTTGATGTAACCATTGCTTCTGAAGCTGACGAGTGGAATCCGAATGTGAGTCGAGCAGTTTTTGCTGGTACTCGAATAGATCTTAGCGGAAGTTCCCGAATTACAGGTCACGTTGCTACGAATGCAACCAATGTGGGCGCGGTAACGTTGCAATGGTCTTCTGTTATTGATAGTAGCCTTGCAATTGGTCCGGGTGGAATTCCACTTTTAACGGTTGTTAACCCACGTCCATTTAATGCAAATGTTGGACTTGGATTACGTAATCTAACCAGGGAAGAAA
>JAIUMT010000194.1 GCA_022565415.1 Balneolales bacterium
GACCAGTAATTCGAGCGTCCCTCTCGACCATTTCAACTGCTGTTTGTAGTAGGATGTAAGCGTGGCCGGGACCAGTCCCTTTGTGAATACTTTTGGCACATAAACGGATTTCCATCCTTTCGCGTAAAGTTGCATTGCCGTGTGCATATCTTCTGAAAGGCCGGGTGCATGACCGCCAATGGAATCGAGCGCTTTACGCCTGAACACACAATTCGCTCCGATGGCGTTAACTGTGCCGTAGGAGTTCATCGACATCATTACCGGACCATAGAAATGGAATGTTTGCTCGGCAGCGCCTTTTGCCACAAGCGATTCATCGACGTTATAATACGCCTGAACTGACTGAACAAATCCGATGTTTTCATCTTCAAAATAGGGCACGATCTCATCCAGAAAGTCTTCTTTCGGCACGTGATCGGGGTCGAGAATCAGACAAATATCGCCTGTTGCTTGCCTAAGGGCGTTGTTGATATTGCCCGCTTTGGCATTTATCCGGTTGGCTCGGGTTACATGTTTAATCCCGTTTTCTGCGCAAAATTCCTTTAAATGCGGATCATCAGCTTCATCACACAAATAGGTCGTATGCGGATATTTCATCCTTTGAATGGCAAGAAGCGTTCTCTTGATCATGTCGTAGGGTTCACCCGGAAAAAAAGTCGTTAGGACATCAACCGAAAACTCCTTCGTGAGGGTTGGTTTTTTGGGCACAGTAATGTCCCAATAATGATACCAGATATAGATAATCCGGAAGCTATCGAATACCAACGGCCCCATCAGCAACCAATAAAGTAACTTATAATCAATCAATTCTGGCTTGAGGAACCAGTAGAAAAAATTGATTATACTCAACAGACCCAAAACGATTAGAAATCTCAATGTCAGATTTTCGATTCGAGTCGGCTCTTTAATGATGGTCGTGTTTTTACTCACTTGTTCTTCAAAACGTAAAATGGGGTGTTTGAGGAGGCGAAAAAGCCCTCCTGATTGTAGACGTAAGCAAATATCCTGTAGGGACCTTCTCGTACTGGGGCTAGAAACGTAGTAGTGTAGTCTTCAACATCGACAAAGGTATCAATCGGGTTATAGTCCACTTTCTCACTTGTATCGCTGTACCAGGCTTCCGGATAAATTTCCCAAACAACGCGCGCACCTCCGCCATAGTTTTCATCAAAAAAAAGCGTTGCCTCACTTAACTCTCCGGGCAAAAAAATGATACTTTCGTAAGCCGATTTATTATTAACCAACATATAATCTAATCCGATTGGCTTCGGAGGGTTGTCGGATTGAGCCCAATGGCTTTCAATTACCGAGATAATTTCGGATTTGTATCCCTCTTTGAAAAGGCTGAACCAGGTATGTGTTCGCTCGAGTTTTGATCCCCAGTAAAAATGTACTGACCCAAGACAAGCTGTGTCTTTGCGTTCTCGAATGATGTTTGTTCGATATCTGACTAATTCTGATTTTACTGAGCTTGTGAACTCAATGGGGGCGCCCCATGAGGTGTATTTTGATTCCCAGGGTCCGTCTGGACCAAGTTCACTAAAATAGTATGGCCTTTGTCCGAAGAAAAATGAGACTTGAGCTAAGTGTGAGTTAACGAATTTTGTATTTCCGAATGTATTAAATGCTACCAGATCTAATTTAGGGGAATGTATAAATATGCTGGCCATAGACTTTCGCCCAGCCCCGATAATCGATGTGGAAACAGGATGATTCGGGTCAGCCTCATGAATAATTTCCACCAACTCGTTGAATGTTTTTATGAAACTATTCTTTCTAAAAACTAACGGGTATTTAATTTCATTTCCGAGATTCCATAGAAGCAGTGCCGGATGATCTTTATACTGTAAGACCAGCTCTCGGATGTTCTGTTTTAAAATCTCTTTTTGGTCGTAATCATCATATAAATTGTACGATTTATCATATGGGGGTAAATAGACGTCAACTATTGCTGCTAAATTGTGTTTGTGCGCTTCATCTAGTTTTTCCTGAATATTTGCCGTATCGAATAGCCTGATTGTGTTTCCACCGATTTCTGCCAGTTCTTTGAAATTGGATTCACCGCCCGCGCCCTGAATGTAAAATGGCTCACCATTTCTGATAAGTTGAAATCCTGCTTCTGTTTTCTTGATATATACCGTTTTGGACTCATCGACGCGTAGGTCATTACTGAGATTTTTTAACGCAAAAAAACCTCCTAGAACGGCAATAATGAACAATGACGAACCTATATAAATAAAAAACTTGAAGTTCATATTAACTCGATAACTCTCAAATAATAATTACTCACACTACTCTTGAATGTCGGATTTCTAAGTGTATTTAACATCTTGGAGCACTTTTTGGGGTTACTCCTGACTATTTCATCAGAAGTTTGTTCAGCCTTTGTTTAATAAAAACATAGTATCATGATTTCATTTCGACTAAATCTGTGACTCTTCTCTTCTTATCCAGCAAGTTTGATGCCAACTCGACGTAATATCTACTCAACTCGTAGCTATATATGAGATAGTAGGTCAGATGAGTACTGAGCTTGGTTTCTATGCGCTAAGGAAGACAATATCTAACTGCCATATGTATTTTTATTCAGTCAGTGAGTATTCAGGAAGTAATAATTACACACCTAGTACACCTTTTTCACAATGAGTTGTGTAGGCAACATCAATCTAAAAGCAAGTCGGTCCAATCTGACTTGATGTGTATAGACAGACCTGGCCCTGATTACAAATCCGTGGTCCGAGCTTTTTGGATGCTTCCATTACCCAAGACGTGCAAATTCGAGCTTACCGACCAGAACAACACGACCTCATAAACGCAATACAATGTCGTACAGACCAGATCTCAACGTTTGCCATAAATGTTGGAAAAACGGCGATTCTGGCGGACGAACGTGATCAATCTCCCCGGTTCGCACCTCATCTTCGGAATTTGGTAAATTATTCGACCTCAACACACCTTCATTGGCTATCAAACTAACAATGGATTTCATAAAACCTTCCTCATGATCATCTTTATCGATAATTTCCACTTTCAGGTCATCATAAATTAAATGCATTCTACCGGAACTAGTATCGGCCATCATCTTGAAATCGAACTCAAGCTCATGTGCAACTCCACTCATCACCTCCACCCCCATCACATCCATCATAATCGAATTCAGCTGTTTCAGATCGAATCGCTGCAGGTTGCCAGTTCCTGTCATGCGGAACGGGGCATCATCCAATGTGAAACTCAAGAACGTGCTCAGCTCTGAGTGATTCTGCAGGTAGGTTACTGCATTCAGCTTTGCCGGCGAGGATGAAAGCGAATTTACATCATATAGTTGTATAGTCGAGTTCATAAATGATATCGTGCCGGGTCGAACCCCATTTTCGTTTCGCTCTGAATATTGCACATTCGTGTTTCTGAGGTAGATTGAATCGAGTTGGACTGCAAATGGCAATTTCTGAATGGTTTCGTTGAGTAATGTTGGACGTTCTCTGTTTGGGTCCAGTGGCAGATGTAGGTCTGCTGATATGTGAATATCGAAAGCATCAAAATCCAGAGTGCGGGCTTTTATAATTTCCTTGTTTTGATGTGCAGACGGGTCAATTCCGGTGGCTTTGAAGTTCGTCAATGACATTTCGACCATGTCTTGTTTGAATTCGAGCGTGCTCATAAACTGGGAAAACCCTCCAATGGGGGTCAATTTCATGGATGATAACGTGAGGAGGCTGTCTTGTTGATTGAAATTGAGTTCGGAGAGCGAAAGCCGATACCGGTCTTCGGAGAACAGAAACCCGAGTGAATCGACATTTATGATGAGTTTCATCGAGTCTGGCACGGACATAAATTCGACTGATAACTCCGAATTCAGGTTAAATCCGCTGATTCGGTTGGTTTCTGTGCCATCTTTTCGGGCAACTACAGTTCCGTTAGTTAAGTCAAGAGACCGGATTGCTATCTTTCTAGCGTTGATATTCTCGGTGGGTTCATCCCCCTCCAGGCCTCCGGATTCAGCTAGAAGCGAATCGTCCCAATCGATCGTGAAATTGTCTAATCTTACTTTTGAAAAGTTGATGTTTTCGCTGAAGTAGATGCCTGGATTAATGCCGGTAATACGGATGGTGTCGGATTGGAAAACAGTTTGACTGTCGGAGGTTGCCGAAATGGACATTTTCCCGATAGAAACAGCGCGTTTCAGTGGCGAAACACGGGCAGAATTTATCTCCACCACGAACTCTGGTCCGAGGGCATCCGAAAGCATCGATTGAATCTGTACTTCATTAACCCCGTAGCGAAGCCACAAGAGCAGTCCCGAAAAGATGATCAAAATCGTCAGTAAAATAAGAATTAGCGCTTTTTTCATGGTAAATATTAGATGAGTAAAGCCACGTATAGTGTGATGAAGTCTGTCGGGTGCTGATGTCGACTCGGGACAATAAATATATATCCTATAAGCTACAACGCGGGTTATTACAGAGTATTATAACGTCGGAATTCAGTTTTATATAAATCACGGTAGGACCCATGGTATTACGCGTAGTAGTGAATTTCCAATACCTGTCAAATGTACAACTGCTCATCCCCTCCGTATAAAGCACATCTGCTTTAATAACCCCACATTATATGACAAGCCTTTGCGCTCACCGCTAACCTCGGGAAGTGTGAATGCGCGAAATAAGTAGTGGCCGGATATGTTGAAATTTCTTCTGTCGGAGTTGATCGTTGCCCGGCACAATTTCTCAGATCGACTTCAATTCGAACTTGGGATTGAGATATTCAGAAATAGAATTATTGATAAGACACTCGTGATTGCACCAAGCTATTCAATCATTTCCCCAAATAAGCAAATTCATGACAATCAAAGAACTAAAAGAAGAATTAGAATCGTCGGATAATCCCGTAGCTAAGTCCCTACATCACGGTTCTGGCTACAAAATTCTCCTTATTGGCTTTAAAAAAGGAATGATTCTAAAAGATCATAGCCATGAACTATAATAAATAACATAATGAT
Source organism: Balneolales bacterium (assembly GCA_022565415.1). Taxonomy (GTDB): domain Bacteria; phylum Bacteroidota; class Rhodothermia; order Balneolales; family HLUCCA01; genus HLUCCA01. The sequence goes on from JAIUMT010000194.1 coordinate 4,997, forward strand.
TAGCATTAAAAATGAAGGTATAGTAATTTCAATAACGGAACATGATTTTGAAAATGACGGGGTACTCAATCCTGCGATAATGCAAGAAGGAAACACCGTTCACATGTTCTACAGGGCGGTGCGGAGAGGAAATTATTCTACTATAGGCTATGCCAAGTTAGAAGGACCATTAAACGTGGTTGAGAGAAATGAGAAGCCTCTAATTATACCGTCTGCCGACTATGAAATACATGGAGTTGAAGACCCTAGAATAGTAAAAATTGATGATGTTTACTATTTGACCTATTGCGCCTATGATGGTGTCAATGCTTTAGGTTGTCTGGCAACGTCAACAGATTTAATTCATTTTGAAAAGCAGGGTATTGTTGTGCCTCAAGTTACCTATGAAGAATTCAAGGAAATGACTGAATTCAGTAGCTACTTGAATGAAAAATATGAACGATTTCATGTTACTAATAACATATTAAACAATCCAGGTACGAGACGACTTATTTGGGACAAAAACCTCATTTTTTTTCCTAGAAAAGTTAACGATAAATTTATGCTGCTACATCGCATAAAACCTGACATCCAGATCGTTTCGTTTAATACTATCGAAGACCTAACTAAAGATTTTTGGAAAGACTATTTACTTCATTTTAGTGACCACATTTTGATGGCATCTAAACATGATCATGAAATTGGATACATCGGCGGTGGTTGTCCTCCAATTGAAACTGAAGCTGGATGGCTCATGATTTACCATGGTGTCCATGATTCGGCTAAGGGTTACATATATACAGGATGCGCAGCATTACTGGATTTGGAAGACCCAACAAAAGAAATAGCAAGATTGCCTTATGCCTTATTCGAACCTGAACTACCATGGGAACTTTTTGGATATGTAGATAATGTAGTTTTCCCGACAGGAACGTCTCTTTTTGATGGAAGACTATACGTTTACTATGGAGCTGCAGACAAACGAATCGCCGCCGCATCAGTAGATATGAAAGAACTGATTACTGAACTCCTACAATACAAAGTCTGAAATGAATTCAAACATTATTTTATTGATAACCACTTTTCCACCCAGAATATGTGGAATAGCAACATATAGTGACGACTTAATTAAATCAATAGAAGACAAATATAATAGTAGTTTCTGTATAAAAGTTTGTGCTCTTCAAAAAAAAGATAGCACTATAAAATACCCATCTAAAGTTAGCCATACTTTAAAAACAGAATTGAAAGAGGAGTACAGGAAATTAGCCTTGGATATAAATGCCGATAATGATATTAAAATCATATTCTTACAGCATGAATTTGGATTATTTAGCGGTGAATATGGCGATTACATACTAGACTTTTTAGAAACAATAGACAAGCCTGTTATCAC
>JAIUMT010000195.1 GCA_022565415.1 Balneolales bacterium
AAATTGGCATAGGGTTTGATTGAATCAACCTCATGACATATTACTTTCAGAATAGCGCCTAGGGGAATGAATAAAATCTTTGCTGCGAGACCCCAAATCTGAGATCCAATCAGAATGAGTAACAGCGTCATTAGGGCGTTCATGCTCACCTGCCTGCCCACAATAACTGGTGTAAACAAATTACTTTCGAACAGTTGTATGATGTAAAATCCGAGTAGAATAATAAGCGGATAAATCAATGAATCCATCGTAATCAGACTGTACAAAATGGGCAAGATGGAGCCCATAATCGGACCAATAAACGGAATCACATTTAGCATGGCTGCAAAAACTCCGAAGAAAATAGCGTGCTCAACGCCGATAATCAGCAACATGGTAGAATTAATTACTGCAAGGATTGCAATAACCATTAGCAGTCCGGTGATGTACTTTTGCACCAGGGTTTTCACCTTAATGATAATTTCATCAACTTTTTGCTCGGTTTCTTCATCACCACGACCGAATGCTTTACGAATGAATGTTTTTAGCATGTCACGGAATAACAAGAATAAAAACATGAAGATGGGCATCAACAAAAACGTTGTGATTGTGGAAGCGGCACCTGTAATTCCCTTAGTTAGTGTGGCAGCATTGTCTTTGATGTAGGTACTGACTTCATCCAGGAGGTAGTTCAAGTTTAGTTCAGTCTGTGTATCAAACCATTTCAGCAGTAAGGCATCAACCGATTCGAGTAATTCCTCCAGACGTTCAACAAACATGTCAGAGTCGGATGCAAAGCTACTGATTTGATTTACCAGAAATATTCCAAGAATAACTAAAACACCTAAAGTTATTATAATTCCGGTCAAGGCAGCCAAAAAACGAGGCACTTTGTAGCGTTCGAGCCACCCACAAAATGGAGCCAGTAGAATCGCAAAAAACATGGCAAACATCAGTGGCATAGCCAACGGCTTGGCCTGAATCATGGCGTAAATGGAAATGATGATAGCGGCCATGGCGAACGTATACGTTACATACCACGGGAAGACATAATTATTGCGGGATTCAGGCATGTTAATCGATTGATGAAGTTAACATTAGGCGTTTAAAAATTGGAGGTCATTTCCAGGCAGACAACTTAATTTACAATTTGAACACGTACATAGCTATTCGAAAGAAAGAATCATCATTTGAGACGACAATTCAATAGAGGTTTGCAAGTGCCGAAATTTAAATCAATCAATTGCCTCGATTTCTTCCAGAATCTCCATCCAGCTTTCGGTGCGGGTGTCGATTTCCTGCTGAAGTAGTCCGTGACGTTTAACCACACTAGCGGCATCATCAGACTGATAAAAATCTGGGTCGGCAAGCTTGGTTTCCAGTCCTGATCGTTCTTTCTCCAGCTTTTCGATTTCTTGTTCGAGTTTTCTGGCCTGATTTTTTAGCGGCTTGAGCTTGGCGTTGATTTCGTTTCGTCGCTCCGCATCAACCCGCTTCTGTTCTTTCGACGATTTCGAATCTTCCTCGACTATCACCGGCTCTTTCTTGGCAGCCACCGGATTTGCCTTGCCCTTAATACCGGTTTTGGCTGTGGCTTTATCCGTCTCGTTTTCCTGAGCGGATTTCCACTCGTAATAATCGTAGCCGCCATCGTACTCCGTAACACGTCCGCCTCCGACCCGCCAGATTTTGGTTGCGAATCCCTGGAGGAAGTGCCTGTCGTGAGAAACGACAATTAGCGTGCCTTTGAAATCCATCAACGCCTGGACCAATACATTCTTGGAGGCCAAATCTAAGTGGTTCGTAGGCTCATCCAAAACGAGTACATTCGCCGGAGTTAGCAAGGTTCGAGCCAGCGCCACGCGACTCCGCTCCCCACCACTCAAAACCCGGATTGGTTTGAATACATCGTCGCCGCGAAACAGAAAACATCCTAACAGATTACGAATTCCAGAACGAGATTCGCTGTTCGGAGCCGCGCTTTCCATGAGTTCTAAAATGGTTCGGTCGCTGGTGAGAACGTCTGCCAAATGCTGGGCGAAATACGACATGATTACATTATGTCCCACTTTTCGCGTGCCATCGAACGTCTCGATACCATCCATAATTCGGGCCAACGTCGATTTCCCGGTTCCGTTTGCCCCAATTAGGGCAATTTTGTCGCCAGCTTCAATATGAAGCGACTGAGCCGAGGTAAATACGGTAACATCCGATTCGTCGGGCGCGGGAGCCGGATACGTCTTTTTGAGATTATCGATTGTGAGCACAACTTTTCCACTTCGGGGTGGCTCAGGAAACTTGAAATTCACCTCAGCAGCGTCGGCGTCGGGTGCCTCCACCCTGTCGAGTCTATCGAGACCCTTCACCCTGCTCTGAACCTGCTTGGCTTTGGTAGCTTTCGCTCGGAATCGTTCAATAAATCGTTCGGTATCGGCAATTTGCTTCTGCTGATTTTCATATGCCTTCGACTGCAAGTCCATCTGCTCGGCCCGAAGTTCCAAATATCGTTCGTAATTACCCGGATACATATAAATGCGTCGCGACCGCAAATCGGCAATCTGGTTAATCATCCTATCCATAAAATACCTATCGTGACTCACCAACACCACCGCTCCGTCGTAAGTTTGCAGGTATTGCTCGAGCCAGGTAATAGAATCAATATCGAGGTGGTTCGTCGGCTCATCCAATAGAAGCACATCCGGATGTTCCAACAACAGTTTCCCGAGAAGTACCCGCATCCGCCAGCCCCCACTAAAACGCGACAACGGCTGATGCAGCGGCTCTGTGGTGAATCCGAGTCCTTCCAGAACGGCACCGGCCTTGGCTTCCTTTCGGTCGCCCTCCAGAACCGCGTGACGAACCTGAAGACGCTGCATTTCCTCGAGTAGTTTTGTGTAGGCGTCGGACTCATAATCGGTAGTCGTTTCAAGCTCTTCGTAGATTTTGCTGAGGCGGTCTTCGATGGTGTTCGCCTCCTTGAAAGCAGTAAGGGCAACATCCAGCACGGTAAAATTGAGACTGACCTCCAAAACTTCCTGCTCGAGATACCCGACAGAAGCTCCCGCTTCAAATGTAACGGAACCTTCTTCGGGAGGAAGTTTACCTGATATCAATCGCAAAAGGGTGGTTTTACCGGCACCGTTCGGACCAATAAGTCCGATGCGATCTCCCTTATTAGCCTGTAGATTGAGTCCTTGAAATAAGCATCGGTCGCCGATATAATAGGTAATTCCAGCCAGATGAAGCATGTAAGCGTAAATTCGTTTTAAAATGGATAAATTCGGGAAGGCAGTGTGACTTGCGGATGGCTGCCTTGCAACTGTTTACTTGTTGGGTGGAAAGATATGGATTTTCACGATGAGATAAGGTGATGGATAGACATCAGAATTAAGGATTTACAGCAATTTCATACGTTTTTGTCGAATTATAACATTTAGGAAGAATTATTAGGTTGATATACCCGTTATTTTTCTTATATTTGTGATTCTAAGCAATTTGCGATTTCAAATACGTAACCGAACCCAATTTTTTTAGATTTTTATGATCGGAATTAAAATAAAAGATAACGAAAGTATCGACCGCGCTATCAACCGTTTCAAGAAAATGGTAACTCGTTCACGTTTGATGGTTGAATACAAAGATCGTCAGCAGTACCGTAAGCCTTCAGAAACGAAGCGCGAAGACATGAAGAAAAGTGTTCGTGACGAGCGACGTCGTCAGCGCGACAACTACTAAGTAACTGCGTTTCGGTTTACAGAACGGATTCAGTTTTTGAATCCGAAATCAGTAGCTATTTATAAATTGCCTCAGATTTTGAGCCACCTGTGTTACACAGCGTGGCTTTTTTTTGTTGGGTTACCTTCTCTTCTAGATGACCAATATACTCTGAGGGTCGTGTCGCATTTGGGTGCTTGAAATTCCGAAGGTTCGGGGGACCGTAACCAATTCGATACCATTTTGATGGCACCAGCTAAACATATGCTGGAAATATTCATGGTTTTGATCTGCACCATGAGCAAACACGTCGAAATCAACATTTCCGATTAGCTGGTCAACTCGTTTATATGAAATCACTTCATCTACAAAGCTTAACGAGGCAACAACTTCCATACGTTGTTCGAGCGAATAAATAAAATCGATGCCTTTAGAGCGCTCCACATCATCGTGAACGGCTACGGTGAGATGATCCCCAAGTTTGCGGGCTTTTTTCAGAGATTGAAGATGCCCATAATGAAATAAATCATAGACACCAACGGTTAACACTTTCTTCATTTCAGTTTTTGAACACTATACTAGAGGGATTAAACGGCTGATAAACCTGACACGTTGCCAAAATCAAGCTGTAAAAATAGCATTAAACCCATACTAATGCAACTTTGTTGCATATTTTTAACTGGTTTTAGATTCGTCTTGTACAACGATTTTATTTCGCGGTTTCATGTACCAGGTCATGACAAATACGCCCAACCCGATGCTCAGATAGTATGTGTAGAGCCTCCACATGAAGATGGAAATCCCGATGAAGATAACGCGCTCAAATAATGGCCCTTGAAATAATAAAAAGAGTGCTTCCGCCCCACCAGATCCTCCCGGAGTGGGGACTAAAAGTCCGGCGAAGGTCATGGAAAACGATCGAAGAAAAGTTAGAAGGACATCCGCCGGCAAGAAACTGAGTACAACAATGGATGGTAGCGATATTTTTGCCAACCAGCCTAACGTAGACAAGATAAATGCTTTAGTCAGAAACCCACGAGGTTTGCGGCGCAACGCCTCCGAAAACTCAACAAGATTATCGCTTTCAACTATAATTTTACGGCGCATACCTCGAAGAAAAGGAATCATAAATACGATTCTAACAATTCGTTTTAGTGATTTCGGATTTACAAGTAATCCATATGCCAAAACAAAGGCGTAGACCAATAATATAGTGTAAATCAAAAACATGGCACTGGTGCCTACCCACCCAACATTCGGTGGAATCACATCATAGTAGAAGCCCAATGTGATGAGAATCGGGATAATCATCACGTAAAAAAGCTGGTCCAGAAGTACACCAGATAGCATGATTCCGCCAGATTTACCCAAAGGGATGTTCTCGCGTGTCATGGCATAAGCTGCAACAGGACCGCCTCCGATGGTTGAAGGAGTAATTGCAGAGGCAAAGTCCCATGTTAGGATTACCCGAAATGCTGCCGGCCAGCTAAGCATATTGTCTGACAAAATGCGGTACTTCGCGGCCTGAAACCAAATTCGCAATATCGTTACCACCAGCGCGATGATAAGCCCGGGAAGACGTTTTAACTGAACATATTCGAACCCCTCCGGACTCCACGTAAAATATATGACTAACCCCATACTCAATACACTCAGAGAGATGGAGAACACCATATACTTGACGGATAGAAAACTCTTGGGTGATTCGATGGTATGTTGGGGTGCGTGCGCCAATAAGCTGAACCTTAACTCAATTATATATGATAGGAAAATCTACTATTCACTGATACTGATGAACCGACTTAAGATACAACTTTTACCTCATTTCACGGGAAATTATCGTGCGCTATCTGAAAGTTTTGCTATTGTAGTGCGGAAATTATCTATAAAATCGGAAACTATTTGAGCTGCTGAAGGTATGTCGGTAATAAGTCCGGAAACCTGACCAATCTCCAGCTCGCCCTCTTCCGTATCTCCTTCAAAAATTCCTTTTTTGCTACGACCTTTACCTAGAATTTCGCGAAGTGACTCCACAGAAGCACCTTCTTTTTGGGCCTGGGCAAGCTTTTCATAGAGCTCATTCTTAATCATTCGAACCGGCGTGAGTTCTTTGAGAGTAAGTATAGTATCAGAATCTGTAGCCTGAACCACCCTATTTTTGAAATTATCGTGCGCTGAGCTTTCTTTCGACACAGCAAACCGAGAGCCAACCTGAACCGCATCAGCGCCCAATGCCATAGCTGCGACCATAGCACGTCCGTCGCCGATACCTCCGGCTGCAATAACAGGCACATCACTGCCGATTGCATCTACCACCTGCGGGACCAAAGCCATAGTTGTAATTTCATCTTTGCCATTGTGTCCGCCGGCTTCGAATCCTTCGCAAACCACGGCATCGACGCCTCTTTGCACACATTTCTGTGCAAGCTTTACGTTCGGCACCACATGAACCACGGTGATGGTTCGCTCTTTGAGCCAGGATGTCCAGGTGGCGGGATTTCCAGCTGAAGTAAATACGATATCAACGCCTTCCTCAGCTATGATATCCATGATTTTCTCAATATCGGGATAGAGCAACGGCACGTTCACACCGAAGGGTTTGGATGTGGCCAACTTACATTTTTGAATATGCTCTCGCAGGACTTCCGGATACGTAGATCCCGCGCCGAT
>JAIUMT010000196.1 GCA_022565415.1 Balneolales bacterium
AGACCCACATGGATAAGTGGTTGTTCTTATTGCGAAATTTGGGACAGCTGACCAGTCGGCCGAAAGCGCTTCAAGAACGCATATTCAAGAAGATTTTCACCATCGCTAAAATAAGTGCCATGGATACAAAAGAATACACCGCATATCAGCAAAGTTTAAAGGCCTATTGGGACCTGTCTAGCAGCATACAATCGAGTTTCGAGCTCGGAGTTGAGAAAGGAATTGAACAGGGCATGGAGAAAGGTATAGAAAAAGGTCGCGAGAAGGGTCTTGAAGAAGGTCGACTCTCAGAGCGGATAAATTTGGTCAAACGATTACATCAGAAAGGAATGTCGGAAGCGGAAATAGCTGATATGACTGGGTTTCCTGAGATTGAAATTCAAAAATTAATCATACCTCAGTAAACCGAATCAAATCAAAATCTAGAAGATTGAGGTGAAGTAAGGTTGAACTGCCGGGAATTTATAGACAGTTCAACCCGAAGGAAGTCAAGAAGCTTAACGTGAAGCCAATCACTACAACGAATTAAGCTCATTTATTTGTTTTCCACCATTCATCTCCAAACGAACTCTGCAGGTTTTTCGCACTGTCATTAAATAATCTTAGGAACGGATCTGTATCAACGAATTCATCGTAAACAGTTTCTACAAATTGTTCAACCGGAATTTTTTTGCTTTCAAAATACAATTTAACCCAATCTAGTATACTCTCCGGGGTTAACGTTTCTTTTTTCACATACATTGTAACGCTAGCAAGATAGACGTTTTTGTCCATCACATCATTTTCAACAAAGTAGTAATCCACTGATTTGAGCTTTTCGGAATAAATCTGAGCCAAATCAGTATCCTCAATCTGATATATAAGCTTATCAGACATAAAATATTCAACAGCAATAAGTTCCAGTTCTATGATTTTCCCGTGCAAAACCTCATCGTCGCGAGTTACTACGGGTCGTAAGTACATAGACTGCGCTGGACTGGATTTTCCGTTTATCCATTCGCTGGTATAGTGATATTTCCATTTCATGATAATAGATGTTTAGTTTCAATTATTGTTATGATTACCTCTCTTAGGAAAGGAGTTTAGTGAGCTTATATAGTTAATTCTGCCACTATATTCGTCATCTCTCAGCAATTGAAAAATTTAATGGAATTATTTTAATTAAACCACACAAGCGCGGCATTTCAGTGCTAGAAACTGCTAATATTATTGAACTTGTCCGCATTTCTAAAGACGAACACATTCTGCCAAAGCGTCTACAATGCGAAAAGAGAAGTGAAAATAAGGTCATTTCTGCAAAACTTATAACTACAGAAAAGCCCTGAACCGCGTTTTCATGTAAATCGGCGCTATTTTTGAGTACACCTGCCAAGATTCTAACTCTCCAGAAAAGGAGCCGTTATTACGGCGGCAGTGGGCGAAATTTCAGGGCAAAGTATCGGGGCCGGACTACCTCAATTAGTTGGTTTTTTCATCCTAATCCTAAAGATGATTTCAACTCTGAAATAGAGTTGGCGATTGGTAGATCCTTCATAGATACTCCCCGAACCGCTGTTTGTAGGCTCTCTTGAACCCAGAGCTGCTTTTGTAGCCGACCGATATAGCCAATTCATCAAGGTTCATTTTTTCCTTACCGTGAACCAAGTTTTGTGCTACCGTTAGACGAACTTCTCGGATAAACTGCGCAGGCGTCATCCCGGTTTCGATTTGAACATTCCTGTAAAATGAACGTCTGCTTTGATTAAATTCTCGGGCCAAGGTGTCTACGGACAAATTGGAATCGGTGATGTTTTGGGTGATAAACACGGCAACCTTTTCTTTAAGGCCATCAATCTGTTCACGTTCCTCATCCGAAACTTCCATCGAAAGTTTGATGCGTTGCACATAAAACGAAAGCAGATTTCGGGTTTTGAGGAGTAATTGATCGGGCTTAAACGGTTTGGTAATGTAGTCGACAACGCCAATTCTAAGCAGACTCAGCTTATCTTCTTCCATGATTTTCGCCGAAAGAACAATTACCGGGATGTGCTTCCATACTTTGTGAGTTGCGAGATTCTCCACCAGTTGTTGTCCACCCATTTTGGGCATCATCAAATCGGTGATGATGATATCCGGACTAAACGATTTCAACATTTCAAGCGCTTCAAGGCCATTGGCTGCTCTGTGCACTTCGCCGAGTTCTGCCAGGATTTCGGACACATAGCGGGCCATGTCATTGTTATCTTCAACCAACAAAATGCGGTATTCTTTTTTGTTTTGCTGATTGGAAGATTCCGGAAGAACATCTTCGTTAAGCGTTACACTGCTCGGACTGCTTTTACTAGCTAAAAGGGGTACACCGCTTTTTCTGGAACCATAGTTTTCACTGGTTTCGGGTAGAGACCCGTCCTGAGTCTCATCAGCATCAACAAGCGACAAGCGCGACCCGTCCTGAGTATCATCAGCATCAACAAGTGGCAAACGCGACCCGTCTTGAATCTCATCAACATGAACAAGCGGTAAACGCAGCTTAAAATGTGCACCTTTTTCCTGGTTTGGAACGAGCGCAATGTCGCCTTCATGCAATCGAGCAAGAGTTCGACTCAGTTCTAATCCCACGCCCATTCCTTCTACATAATCCTCGTCGGCTCGATTAATGCGGTGGAATCGTTCGAAAATCGACTCTTCTTCACCCTCCGGAATTCCAGGACCTGTATCTTTTACACTTACAATATACTCTCCCAAAGATCGCTTGGTGCGAATGGTAACAGATGCGTTTTTCGGTGAAAATTTGATTGCGTTTGAAATCAGATTATTTACCATGATCTCCATTTTATCCCGATCTGCGCTTACCAGAGCTTCGTTTCCATCGGGATAAAAGGCAAACGTGATGTTGCTATCATCGGCCAGCGAGCGATACGACTCGACCGAAATACTCACCAAATCATCCGCTTTATATATTTTATTATTAAGTGTGATTTCACTTTCATCCGATTTAGTCAAATCAATAATTTGATCGACCATATTGTGAAGGCGGTTCAAATTTCGCGTAACAACCGGAAGCTCTCGTTGCACAATTGCATTATCCTTCACCAGTGTAATAACCTTACTCACCAATCCCTCGCTGATGGTAAGCGGAGTCCGGAATTCATGCGATATATTCGTGAAAAACTTCGTTTTGTACTGATTTGAAGCTTCAAGCTGAGCGGTGCGTTCTTTTACTTTTTCATCCAGCGTTCTGAAAAGCTCGGAATAGCTTTGGGCCACGTTGAAAGTGAGAGAAACGGGTAGTCCTGCGTAGGCTAACAAACCGGATAGCAATAGCAACGTTGTTGAATGTATGCCAAGTGCCAGGTAAAAAAGCGTGTGTAAAAGAGCACCGATGAGGGTAACAATAAATCCAGTGGCTATACTCAGTATCCGATTCTCGGAGGATAGTTTTTTGGCCTCGATTAGAGAATAGCTTCCATACGCAATGGTAATAAACACCACAATGGCATTGATATAATTAGTAAGCCCCAGGCTATTTAATACAGATACTGTAGACAGAACGACAATTATAACCATTCCGGATGTGAGGGTTTTCCATGGAACATCCAGCGCATAAAAGGTTCTGATTGAAATCAGATAAAAATAAATGACAACGACAAATGCGTTCGAATAAACGAGGTCAAAAAAGATCAGATACCTGAAGGTCCAGTCGATTAGCGTATCGCTGTAAATTGTAATAGCGTGGATAAGTAAAAAAAAAGATGTGAGTAAGACATACGTATGATACGATCTCTTAAACGTTAAGCCCAGGTAGAAGTGCAGCAGAATCAACAACGTTAGCAACATTAAAACACCACCAAATACAATCCCTCTTTGCGTTCTTTGATGACGCTCGGTGACGGCAAGTGTTGCGAGATGTAGACCATTTTCGAATCGGTCATACCACGAAAAACCAATAGGAACCGTATGCTCCGAGTATTCAATTAAAAAATAATTATTTCCCTCTCTGAAGGTGATTCCGGCAAAAAGTGGGTTGTGCCAACGCGATAATACTTCTTCCTCGGCATTTCGTGATGGGTTGCCCGTTTGCAGCACAAGCTTACCATTTAACCATACTCTTGCCGGCCCATGATTTTGCACACTTAGTTGGAACGGGACTCCCGCCAAGGTTGAATCTGCCACCATTACGGCTTCAAACCAGCCATAATTATTCCACTCATCCGACTCCTTAATTTCACGAAAGTCCTCAATGTTCACTGGTATGCGATCACTCAGAGAAATACCATCCCTAATCACCTCCGGATCTTCATAAGAAAAGTACCAATCCAGCTGCGTCCGTAAAAGCAGCGCTCCGATTTGCGTTGTATCCTGTAAACCAATAGTCAAAACAGAATCTGTCTGAGGTAACTCTTCCGCCCGACTATGACCAGATATTCCAATCAGAAGTACAATCAAACAAAGCAATCTTAAGAGAATTGATGAAGACTCAGTTCTATTATTTAGCATTATAAATTATATAGATGGTATGGAGTATCGGTGATACACGTTGGATAACCGTTCTTTTGCCCGTCATCTGCTTGGTCGCAAAATTAGAAATTCCCGAGGCAGATGCTGTACGTTCATGTATGTTTTGATGTTTAATACGACTAAAATCCCTGGTTAATCAAAGCTTTCGATACGTCAGTTAAAAAAGCTAAAAAGGGCTCTTTTGAGCAAAATATGGGTCAATTTTGGCATAAATGTCTCGCAAATTGGCACGCCTGGTCGCCGGTAACTGCATATCATACACAATAGACAATTAACAAAAGTTCAGAATGATATGATCACTTCGGATATAAAAACGGCTCAGCGTATACCAGAAGCAAATTTTGATGCACTTTGCGGAGTATGTCCCGATATCCGAAACATTTCCGGTATGCAGCTTATTCGGAGGGTTACGGCTACTCTTTTCTCAAAAAACTAAATCATAAAAACGCTCAGTAACATTAAGAAAGGCCAAAAAAACGGTTTTCCAAGGACTTTACATTAATTATCGATTACTATCCACCAACTCCCAAAACTCATGAAAACGAAAATACCACACTATTTTAAAATAGGAATGTTATTAATCCTCCTGACCGTATGCCTTACCGTGTCTGCCTATGCACTTCCGGTGAAATGCGACGGTGGGTTAAGTCAAGTACAAAAAATAATAGCCTATGCACAACCTGTGGGCTTAGGTAATTACGCTTTACTTAATTTAGATATTAACGAGGAAGTGGTTCAAAACAATCTGGACAACATCGATATCTATGCAGAATATGTATTTCAGCTTGGTGATACAGATACGACACAAATTGCGCAGGTCGTTAAAGATGCCGATGGCAATTCATATTTCACAGGCGGATTTACCGGCAGCATCACGCTGGGCTCCACAACGCTGAATAGCAGCGGCGGATTTGATATGTTTGTGGCCAAAGTGGACGCGAATAATAATCCGGTTTGGGCCAGAAAGGCAACGGGCTCAACGACAGTACCGGCCGATTTGTCGCTCGATGGGGGAACTTCTCTGGCGGTTGATAGCGAAGGCAATGTTTATGTAGCCAGTGCCTTTGTGAGATCCCTTTCATTCATAAGCGAGACCGGTGACACACTTCAGATAATTACCGATGGCCGTGATGATGAAAACATGAATTTTGAACTATTTGTAGCTAAGTATTCCAACGACGGAGAGTTACTCTGGCTTGATGGGGGTTATAGCGGCAGTAGCGGAGCACCCAAAAGCCTGGCAATCGACCGGAATGTGTCTGCCTCCATCATACTTGATGAGAACGATTTTCCGTATGTAGCTGGAGCTTTTTCAGGCACTAACCTCTTCGGCGAACAACCGGATATTGTGGGCAAAAGTGATTTCTTTCTGGCCTCCCTCGACAAAGACGGAAGTGAGCCTTTTTGGGTTTCAACCACCGGAACGCCGGACTATGATACAGCGATCTCCATTTCAGTAGATACACTTGGCTACCTGAATGTACTAGGTGTAATTGGTGAAGGTTTGATGGAACTGCCTGATTCCGATATTTTCTGGGACAACGATACCGGTAGAAACGATTCTTTCATCATCAGTTACGATGTTAACGGTGAATGGTACTTCGCTAACTTCATTGGTGGCGGTGACCAGGCAGTTGGCAACGACATAGCCACTTCACAAAACGGTGACTTCTTCGTCACCGGCGAGTTCATTGTTGATGTCCTGTTCCCGGGTACGAGCCGCGAAGATGACATCGTACTGGAGTCGGGCGATTTCAGGGAAGGATTCCTGGCCAAGTACGATCTCCAAGGCGATATACTCTGGGCAAAACAATTCGGTACAGGTCCGGAAGTTACGGCCAACTTAGTGACAACCGATCTTG
>JAIUMT010000197.1 GCA_022565415.1 Balneolales bacterium
ATTACACATCCGGCTAAAATGATATCTGCCCTTCCTGCCAAAACAACCGGATTCATATCCAGAATCTCATCTGTGCTTTTTTCTGCTAGTTGATTGATCAAATTCTGTAACTCTCCGCGATTGACGACGAATCCATTTAGCTTTTGAGGCTCGTAAGCAGTGAGTTCAAGTAGCAGCGAAGCGACTGTAGTGGCTGTTCCGGCTACTCCAACTAATGTTTGACCAGGAACTTTCGACCACTGAAAATTCTGAAGCTCAGTGCGAATTGCTTGTTGGCAATCATTTATACTGTCTTTTGCTTCGGTCTCCGAGTTGAAAAACCGTTCGGTGTACCGAACACTCCCCATATTAAAGGAACTGCCAGAAATTATGCCCGAAGCTTTATAAGATAATTCCGTGCTACCACCACCGATGTCGATAGTTAGGTATTGAGAATCGTCTGAAGCTTGTTCTAACTGCGAAACCGCACCAAGATAGGCACATTCGGCTTCCTCCTCGCCAGACAGAAGGCGCACTCTGTAGCCTGTAGCTTCCTCTGTCATCCACAAAAACTCCATTTTATTGGATGCATCCCGAACTGCAGAAGTAGCAGTAACAATAACCGGAATCTCTCCGAACTTTTCCTGAATTACATTTCTATAGTGATGAAGATCTGTTATAACAGCCTCCATCCGGTCCATTTTTAGATTTTTTTCGGAGTCTACTCCCCTGCCAAGACGTGGAAATCGTTGTTCTTCGTGTAAAGGAATAACAATTCCGTCGGATTTCACATCAGCTACCAACAATAGAACAGTGTTGGTGCCAATATCGATTGCGGCTTTGACTCCGGGCGTACTCCAGATATCGTCATACTTCGGATAATTGCCAAAATCGGGGAATTGCATACATCAAGATTTCGTGAATTTCAGGCAAATCCATTCGTTTTCTTGTAACCTGTCGGTTAGTGTAAGCGCTGCATAATGCTTTTCAGCCAGGATATCCTGCTCGTCTACATCCAAAAGTCCAGATAACAGCAATACACCGCCATCTTTAACCAACGCTGTGATTTGCGATGCCGTCTCCAGTAACATATTACGATTCACATTAGCCAATACGATATCGAATCCCTGATTTTCAGGAATCACATCAAACGAGCCTTCTTTAACTTCCAGAATCTGCGAAACATTGTTTAAGAGAGCGTTTTCGGTGGCATTTACGTAGCTCCATTCGTCGATATCAAATCCGAATGCGTATTTAGCTCCTAATTTCAACGCCGCAATTGCAAGGATTCCGGTTCCTGTACCTACATCCAGTACCGTTTCGCCACCTTTGACGGCTTTAGGAAGCATCCTCAGCATACTTCTGGTCGTTTCGTGATATCCGGTGCCAAATGCCATTTTCGGATCGATTTCGAGAAGGTGAAGCCCGTCTGGCGTTTCTACAGGCGTCCAGGTGGGTCGAACATAGAACTCTCCAACCGTCATGGGCTGAATCGTCTTCTCCCAGGTTTCATTCCAGTTTTGAGGCTCATAAACCTTCTCTCCAACAAGTGCACATTCAAAACTCTGAACTGCAACCCACGATTCGATTACCTCTCTGCTCACATCATTGTACCTGCTTTGAGGAATGTAGGCAAGCAACAGATCGTCTTGCTGGTCAAATCCGTCAAAATCGAGGTCCAATAGTTCGCTTATGAGAATTTCCTGGTAATCTGCAGGAATTTTGATGGAAATTTCGAGATAAACCTGATCAGTTTGCATTGGGTGCACCTTGTCGTAATGGGATTCTATTGTATAAAACTTCTACCAACACATCCCCTGTCGCCTGAAGCGTTTCAAGGCTGATGATGTCCATATTATCGCGGTGGGTGTGCCAATATGGAGGAAACTCGACCGAGCGACCATCATCCGACTTGTAATGGATGATGTTAATCATGGGGATTTCAGCATACTGATTCACTATGAGGTGATCGTCTGCTACCGGTCCGCCCTGCTGAGGTAAAAATAAATTATCGTGACCAAGCTCTGCAGCCACGCTCCAAATATTATCGACCAGGCGATTCGCGTAGCGTCGAGAGTATCCTTCTTTCGGAAACTGGGCGTTTTCTCCGCCAACCATGTCGAGAAGTATACCAAATCGTGGCGAATATCCGGGTACAGGCGGATTTGCTGACCAATGTCGTGCACCCAAGAAATACTTATCTAAATCGGAGCTGTGTCCATAATCTTCGCCGTCAAAAAGGAGTATATCGACTCCGATCGGAGGCGGATTTTCTGAAAAAATGCGGGCAAGTTCGAGTAGTACTCCGACTCCGCTACCACCGTCGTCGGCGCCTAAAATCGGTTGCGATTGCATTGTCGAACTGTCGTCTTCTTCTGCTCTCGGACGAGTATCCCAGTGGGCAGCAAGTAATATTCGATCGCTTGCATTCGGATTGAACGCAGCTATGATATTGGTAAGTTCGAGGGTTTCACCGTAGCCTTCGACTTGAAAGTTTTGGGCAAAAACAAAACGCTGACCAGCGTACGACCTCAGGGTTTCAATAAGAAAAGTCTTTGCCTGCTGATGACCTTCCGAATTAGGGTTTCGTGGTCCGAAATCCACCTGGTCTTGTATGAAATCATAGGCATTCTGAGCCGAAAACTCGGGCACAAAATTAGACTGTTTCTTAAGAAAGAATCGATCATTTGAGTGATCTTCAGTCTCGCTACAACCTATTAACAAAAAAAGCAGAAGTGTAGCAATTCCCGACAACCTGACTATTGACATAGAGTTTATCCTGTTTAAAAGTAGTCGATAAAAAAGCTTATTGAAGCTCTACAATTCGGGATGCACGAAGAATACTGGCCTCATCAAAAGCAGCTCCCATGAATTGGATTCCGACCGGAAGTCCGTTACTGTGTGTCCCGGCAGGTACACTGATCCCACAAATACCAGCTAAATTAGCCGAAATAGTGTAGATATCGTTGAGGTACATTTTTATCGGATCATCCTGATTTTCGCCTAGTTTAAATGCTGTAGTAGGTGCAGTTGGAGAAACAATCACGTCCACATCATTGAATACTGACTCAAAGTCGTTCTTGATTAATCTGCGAATACGCTGTGCTTTTCCATAGTAGGCGTCGTAATATCCGGCACTTAAAACGTACGTACCCAACATGATGCGACGTTTCACCTCTGTTCCGAAGCCTTCTGCACGAGACTCTTTATACAAACGTGCCAACGGCGTATCTAAGGTGTTTAGCTCATTTTCTACGACAATCTTATTCTTGCCTTCTGCCATTTTGAGCGCATCGCGTAAGGTCTTTTCCTCTTGCTTGAGCTCTTCCCGTACGCGTTTTTGGTCGGCACGATGCCCGTAACGAACTCCATCAAAACGAGCCAGGTTACTAGAAGCCTCAGCTGTGGCCAGTACGTAATACGTAGCAATGGCGTACTGCATATTGGGCAAATGAATAGGAACTAGCGTAGCACCATCGTTTTCAAACTGTTTGAGGCGTGCCGTGATGATATCACGTATTTCGTCATCGAGTCCCTCACCGAAATACTCTTCGGGAACCCCAATACGGAGTCCTTTAGCGCCAAGATTTACTGCTGCGTTATAATTAGGAACGGGTTCGAACGAAGAAGAACCGTCATTATCGTCGCGACCGGCGATAACACCCAGAATTGTAGCAGCATCCTCAACCGAGTTTGTTAACGGACCAATACTGTCGAAAGATGAGGCATAGGCCACCAGACCATAGCGTGAAACTCTTCCGTAGCTTGGTTTGAGTCCGACCACACCGCAGTATGATGCAGGCTGCCGAATAGAACCTCCTGTGTCGGATCCCAACGACGCGAGGGAAAATCCGGCAGCAACACTAGCGGCACTGCCTCCGGAAGATCCTCCGGTCACACACGAAGGATCGTGCGGATTTTTAGTCGGACCGTAAATAGAGTTTTCGGTAGATGAACCCATAGCAAATTCATCCATATTTAGCCGAGACAGCAAAATGGCGTCCTCAGCCTTCAGGCGTTCGATTACTGTGGCGTCGTACACGCTTTCAAAATTGCCGAGCATCTTTGACGCGCACGAAACGATTTTATCCTTTTCGCTAATTACGTCTTTAATTCCGAAGACAACCCCCGCTAATTTTCCGGCAGTGCCATCCAGTATTTTTTTTTGTACATTCTCGGCATGATTGAGGGCTTCCTGACGTGAATCACGAACGACGATATTAAACTCTGGGTTTTTATCGTCGATAGTTTCGATGTATTGATTTACTATATCCCTAACGTGCGTTCCCGAGGCTATGGCTTCCCGGGTTTTTACAATATCTAAACGTTTCAAAATAAATTGCTTAACAGAAGTTACACGATTACTTTACGGCTTCGTCTTTGTTCTTTTCGTTTGCAGCTTTTTCCGTTTCCTCGTTGCCTTTCTCTATCTCCTTACGGATTTCAGAAGAGGCTTTGCGGAATTCATTAATGCCCTGACCTAGCCCACGAGCGAGTTCAGGTATTTTTTTTGCTCCAAAAAGTAACAAAACAACTAAAGCAATAATAATCCACTCGGTTGCACCAAATCCCATATTTTTATCAGTTAAATTAATAAATTCAGGCCAACGTTACGGCCAATGGTTTTTAAGATAAGAAAGATATCACTCAGCAATGAACGATCTGCAAAATTATTTTCAAATTCCGTCGTTAGCCACTTGAATTTTACGTTAACAATACTTTATTAACGCTTGAAACCTTATTTACTCTAAATTATTCTAAATATTATGATCTGGACCGTTGAATTAGCAGCAACACTTGAAGACGCCCCCTGGCCTTCGACCCGAAACGAGCTTATCGAGTGGGCCGAACGCAATGGATGTCCTCAACAAGTTATCGACAACTTGTATGAACTGGACGAAGAAGACGACACTCCATACGAGAGCATCGAAGAAATCTGGCCCGACTACATCATGAAAGAGGATTTCTTCCATGGCGAAGAAGACGACGGATTCGACTACGACGACGTATAGTCTTTATTTCTCCAAAAGTTTGGTTAACAAGCAAGCTGCTCCATTTTCATCACAGCGGATGTGTTATTTAGTTCACATCCGCTCGTTTTTCTAATACCCGTGCTTCAACTGCGCATACTCCTCCTATTAGCCGTATTGTGTTTCAGCCTGCCAACAACAAGCGCAGCCATGCTACAATCTGCTTCAAATTCGCAACAGATTAATTCCCAGTCTGATGAAAACCGCATTGCACGTGTTCGTTTTTCTGGGAATAGCGCTGTTCGAAACAATACTTTGCATAGCATTGTACGCACCCAACCCAACCGCGAATTACTTTCAATTCCTGGATTCACCCTTTGGTATTGGTTGAATAATCTCAACGATAGCTGGGGAGAAACGGCTAATCGCCTAAATCGTCAGGTTGTAGCAAACGATATAGACCGTATTACAGCTTATTACCGTTCAATTGGGTATCTGGAAACGTCGGTAGACACCATCATTGTCGACTTTAGCAGAGACCGATACGAGGTGTCATTTATTATTGATGAAGGTCAGCCTTCTCGTATAAAGACGGTCGCTTACAGTGGTTTCCCTGAATTCGAAGACCCACGAATTATTGACCGATTCTACAGACGCAGCGACATGATTCGATCTAAAATTAATGATACCACTTTTGTGGTAAATCGGCGTTTCACGTATGATTTGGTCGGAAAAGAGCGTAACGCGATTATTGATGTGCTCAAAAATAATGGATATGCGGCTGTTCAGCGCGACTCCGTTCGAATGGCTGTAAAGGAGACGGATGAGAATCCGTATGAATTAGAGGTACTTTTTTTGATTAAACCCGGTCAAGAGTACAATTTCGGTGATGTTTTCCTAAACCTTGAAGGTCCCGGAACGACGCCAAGCTCCCCTCAGTATGATACTGTTGGTGCACCTTACACCGTAGAACCCGCAAAAATTTTCGCGAGTAAAGAAGACGAAGCATTCACAAAGTTTAATTTTCTTTACAACATGCTGCTTTTCAAGCCGGGTGAAAAGTATAACCATGAACTTTATCTGCAAACTGTTCGCAGATATCAAAGTCTGGGTATGCTCACTGTTCGACAGTTTAGCTTAAGCGAAGATGGTGGACTACCGAATTTCAGCGACCAAAACTTGCCCGTACGCCTGGATATGCAAACATTTCCCCGTCAGGGTCTTCGATTTGACGTATTTGGAATGCAAAGCCTTGGGTTAGGTGCTGGTATGGGTCTTCGATATATTACCAACAATCTTTGGGGTAGTGGAGAAACGCTTGAAATCGGCGTAAATGGAAGTTTCGAGAATGCGCCCAACGTACAAGCCGGATTGCTACGAAGTTTCGAAGGTAGTGTTGA
>JAIUMT010000198.1 GCA_022565415.1 Balneolales bacterium
AAAAATACGTTATTCGCGGGGCGAATTTTTAACTAATGACTGAGTAGTCTCTACAGGGTAAATATAAAGATAACTAACGGATCTATACGCCTACAATTAATCTCAGCCTATAAAAATCTCAAAATCCACTACTATTGTTTGATTTCACTCTTTCATATTGATTGCACCCACTCATATAAAAGATGGTTTTTTTCGCACAAAAGCAACGGTTTTCAGTATTAATATTTTATTATTTATACACTTGCCAACGCTTTAACACCTATTCAGTTACCTAAAATCTACCCCTGTTAATTGGCGAACTACTTCTTTCCAGGTTGTTAAGTCCCGGGAGCTTCTGCAACAATCCCTGAATCTGACTATCGCGAACCGTCAGGCGAAACATGTAATACTGAAAATCGCCAAATGGGTTCCAATCAAACGACATATCCCAGCAATGTAGATTTCGGGTTACACTAAACCTCGAGGGCGTAAGATCCTTTCTGATGAAGTCATAGCCAAGGGAGGTAGACATCTGCCATTCGGGCGTTAGCCTAAACTGGATGTTGTTGGCGTTAAGCACTGCCGTTCTATTCACGTTGTTGCCGACTTTTTGCCAGGAATAACTGAAACTGAGCGAAAATGCCCAGCTTACGTCTAGTGGCTGCACGGGCGCCGAGTTAAACAGTTCATCGTAGGCTCTGAAATCCCTTTGATCAAACGGATCGTATTGACGCGGATAGTACGGAATCGGTCCGGCTTGCGCGCCTCTCTGACCCGATCTGAACTGGGTGCTCGCACTAAGTCTTAGGTTTGTCATTCGGATGTAACCGTTGCCGTTGTCCCACAGGAATTGCGGAATTGCATTCCCCAGCGAATCCGTATCGTAAAAGTTGAATGTGGCATTCGCGTTAAAGTTAATTCCCGGCAACACACTTGAGTTCATCGATGCATTTAGCGGACTTAGATGAAACTGCTCTGCGGCAAAGTTGTACGATAAGTTCGCCCTCAAATTGTCAATAATCCGGATTATCTGCTCGTTTCTCTCGCCGGTAGAATCCCGCTTTACTTGTTTTGTTTCGAAAACGTTATCAATCGAAAAGCCAATTGCTTGTTGCTCTCCCGCTGTCGGACCTCCAAAAACACCTCGCTGGAAAATGCTGTAGGTTTGCGTGTTTCCGAGCGTGTCTGAGGGAACCGTTCGGTAATAACCCCAAAAATCACGTGAGAAGTCTGGTCTGTAGTTATAGCTTACAGATGGTCGCATGGTGTGCCGAAAGCCTTCCAGCGTGCGAAAGGATGCGTTTGAGATACCATACAGTGTTGTACCCAGGGCTAACGATGTGTTGAAATCCCTTGCAGAAGCAAAACCACGCTCGTAGCGATCGACAAGACGGTTCTGCTCAACATCTAACTCCCGACGAATGGTTTGAGGATACCAGTATTCATTGAACCGGATGGAAGCCGTGAGGTTGGCAAAATCACTTGGAATTAACTGTGCTGTCGCATCAGCAGATTGAATAAATCCGAAGTAAATATGTCCTTCATCACCCGTCGCTTCTCTGTGCTGAGACGCGTTAAATAGGGCATCAATCCATGAAATATCCGTTTCGGTATCGGCGAGCGGACGAAAATTATACCGCGAGTTGAACCTGTTGTTGTATCCGAATGAAATGGACTCATACCAGCTTGGGTTGGGGTTCCGGGTTTCGGGCTGAAACGGAGTTTGCCTTCGTAGTGAGAAGTTCGCCGTAGGACCTTGCACACTTACCGAGTTGTCCCTGAAATTCTGTGTTTGGGTGATGTTTGTACCGAATGTGTAAATCCCATCAGGATGGCGGTAGTTGTACGATATTCTGCTTGTTGTACTGGTATTGGCTCTGTCGTTAATGTCGTAGGAGTTTCGGTTATAAAATTGACTTGTTCGGAAGGTTAAGTCGGTGTTGAAACTGGCGTAGGGAGATATGGCTTGCTGATGTTGAATTTGAACCATCTGCTGGGAAGTTTCGAGAAAATCGGGATCTGTTGGTTCGAGTCCGCGGTCTAGGGAATAACTGAGGTTTACCGATCCGCGATAGATGCCCTGGTAGTTGTACTGGGTGCGGGTGTCGACTAAAAATGTGCCGGATGTAAAGATGTCACCGCGGAGGGTGCTTGTGATGTAATCGTTAAAATATTGAAACCAACCAAGGTTTTGCAGACCGAGTCCACGCTGATTTTGGTCCTGAAATACGTATGTTGGCTCGAGTAGTCCCGATTGTTCCTGACGAATTTGTGATGGCACCAATCCAAATGGAAACACTATGGGATAGGGAATATCAAGAATATACAGCCGCGCTCTGGTAAAGAATATTTCGTCTTCATCTACCACTTTCATACGTGCCGCTCTGATATAGTAGTGAGGGTGGTCGAGATCGCACGTGGAGTAGCGACCATCTTCTATAAAAATTACATGGGGTGCGTAACGTTTTACCTGATTTCCGGTGACGTTGGCTTCGTCCATCGTAATTCGAGCTACATCGAATTTCCCTTTTTCCGTTTCGTAGTTGAAAAGGATGCGCTCGCTTCGGATTCTATCTTCCTGGCGCATTAATACGGGTTCGGAGAGGGTGTCGCCGGGGGTGAGTGTGGTTGCACTCATCAATTTTTCGTCGAGATTCAGTGTTACGCGTCCGGCAGTAAGTTCGCCGGCATCGTGATCTACCTTGGCGTTGCCGTACAAACGAGCTTCGCGTCCGCCCCGGAGTCGAAATGTGAGGGAGTCGCTGGCTGAAAAACGTACACCCGGACCATCTGTGCCGGTGGAAGATCGCGGAGTTGCGCCCGGAGTTAAGCCATTCTCCTCAAAAGACATGTCGTCGAAATCGCCTGGCTCTTCTGATAAATCAGGAGGGAGGTCGGGTCGGGATTGATTATTGGCCGTGGTGTCTGTTTCGATTGGCTAGGAGGGTCGAGCTGTTTGCGTAGTCTCGGTTTCGTGTGGGAACGTGGGACGACCTTTTTGCGTAGTGTCTGTTTCGATTGGCAACGAGGGACGACCTGTTTGCGTGGTGTCGGTTTCGATTGGCAACGAGGGTCGACCTGTTTGCGTGGTGTCTAATCCATTAGCAAATAACGTAGGCAGACCGATATTCCCTTGCCCTACGACGAGCAGGATGCAAATGCACCATCCGATTTTTTGCAAACCTGCATTTTTTGCCAACATTCACCCTTCATCGTTAGATGTTTTGATGCTCCAATGGCAGACATCCTGCACCAAGCAACGCCGCATCATTTCCAAGCGACTCATAAATTATTTCGAAATCGTAGCGATATGGCTCCAATAAACGTTTCATTGCCGTTTCCCGTGCCGGACGAAGAATATAATCACCTGCTCTGGAAACGCCACCGCTCACTAAAATTTTTCTGATATCCAGAACGTGAATGTAGTTCACCAATGCAATGCCGAGTTTTTCGCCAGATTTCCGAAGCAATTCGGTTGCCAACGCGTTGCCAATATCGGCCTCATTCACTAAATGAACCGGTTCAAGTGCCGCGGGATTTTTTGCAAATTGCTTGTAAAGCGGGTTATCGGGACGTTTTTTGATTTCCGCCCAGGCCAACGCGCTCATAAATCGCTGACCCAAATACGCCTCAATTCCGCCCTTCGTAGGGCTGTTTGAATTCGGTCCGTCTGAATCTACGATTACGTGTCCGAGTTCGGCTGCTCCACCGGTTGCGCCACGAAATAGCTTCCGCTGAAAAATGATACCGCCACCGACTCCGGTTCCAAGTGTAACCATAATAAAGCTATCAAAAGCCTTACCCGCACCGAATCGGGAAGAGCCCAAAGCCATCAAATTCGCGTCGTTATCGACGAAGCAATTGAGTCCGGTTTTTTGATTCAATTTTTCGGCCAGATTTTCTTGAATCCACCCCGGAAAATTCGGCGGATTTGAAACCGTAGTTCTATCTAATGAAATAACACCGGGTGAACCGATTCCAACGCCAAATATCTCGCCATCTGCTTTTCTCTCTGCCATACGAATTGCCATAGCGACACGATCAATCACATGATCTTTGCCTTTTTCCGCTTCCGTTGATATAGAAAACGTGTGCAATAATCCCTTTGTATCGTGTACTAACCCGCCTTTTATATTAGTACCACCGAGGTCAATTCCAATAGTTAACATAATATTATCTCAATTGAAGGTTAATTAATTGCGGATTCTATACACAGTTTCGCCTGGCTTTCTCATTCCATATTCCTCCCGGGCGATACGCTCAAGCAAGGCCGGATCATTTTCAAACGCCTCTATCCGCTTCTTTATTTCAGCTGTTTCCGTCACCAACATCTCCGTTTTTCGAATTAAATCCCGCTTATCACGCTCCAGCTGAAATCTCGTCCAAATACTATACGTGTCGAAAAACCCAAACCAAACCACCAAAAATAACGCCATGATGGAAATCAGAAATGATTTCTTCCAGCGCAGGGGATTCCAAATAGGGTTTAGTTTTACCATATCATAAGTTTACAGTCTATAAAAATAGCTTATATAGCACAGTTAATCTATACAATTACATCCAAAATGCGTTTCGGAAATGCGTGATTTCGGGTTTCGCCACGCCATGCTCGACAATGATGGAAATAACGTCGAATCGAATGCGAGCTCCATCCATTTTTCGCTCGTACAACCATGCCTCAGCCCCTTCATAAAGTAACTGCTTTTTCTTTTCGCTGATGGTTTCTTCGGGTCGGCCAAACAGTGATTTTTCGAGTGACCGGACCTCTACAAAAACAATTTCATTGGGGATGAAGGCCACAATATCGACCTCTGCTTTCATGAATCGGTAGTTCCGATCTAGAATTGTATGTCCGAGGTTTTCCAGAAATGCGCATGCTTCGTCTTCGGCCCAACGCCCTTTATCTTGTGTTGAAATCATGATTTATCGATTTGGGGCGGTGTTTCGGCAGATTTCGATGCGCTACCTGTGAGTTTATCCATCATCAGCCGTGGCGCTTTGGCCAGTTTAAGAAGCGTCTTTAGAGAGCCGAGTTTTTTACTTTCGACATAGGGCAGCAAGGCGGCAGAAAACTCTTCGAAAAGATCCAATACCTTGATGAAATCTTCAATTCGTTCGCGGAAAACAGCCGTGTCGGCATCCTTCTCGCCGTGTTCTTCTTTTTCGAGCAACTGCAGACATTCTTTCAAGTTCTGTTTAACAGGTACCAATTCCCGGTATTGACGTTCCTGAATAATGATGGATGCGATAACCCAAACGTCTTTTTCGGCTGAGAAGTATTCTTTTCGGCTTCCTTCCAGCTGATGTTTGCTAACCAGTCCCCATTCGATCAATTTGCGCAGATTCATGTTCGCATTTCCCCGACTGATGTCGAGCTGCTCCATGATGGTATCGGTGTCGAGCGGATCTTTTTCGGCATAGAGAAGCGCATGGATCTGAGCCATGGTTTTGTTGATGCCCCAGGCTGGGGCCATCTCCCCCCATAACAATAAAAACTGTTCGAGGGCCTCTTGATATGCTCGTTGATTGTGCTTCATAACATTATAAAAATACCCCAAATCGGGGTACTTTTATAATAATTGGGATGGGTTAATTAGTCCGGCGAACGGAATTTACCGCGATAAAGAAAGAAGTCCCTTGTGAAGGCGACTTACAGCTTCTTTAAGGTCTTCGATGGCGATGGCGTAGCTGAGGCGAATTCCGCCCGGCTCACCAAATGCATCACCGGGGACAGTGGCAATTCCGAAATTCTCGAGCAGGTACATTACCAGGTCGGTTGATGTCTCGATAACTTCGCCATTCTGACCTTTACTACCGAGGTAGCTCGAAATTTCCGGGAATACGTAGAATGCTCCGCCTGGGTTAAAGCAATCGACTCCTGGAATTTTGTTCAGCGCTTCTACGACATAGTCGCGGCGTTCTTTGAACGAGTCGCGCATGGCCCAAACCTGATCGAGAGGTTCGTTATAGGCCACTTCTCCTGCCATTTGCGAAATTGTACTCGGCGCAGAAGTTTCCTGACTTTGAATTTTGGATACGGCCTTAACTACGTCCAGCGGACCAGCGAGGTAACCCAATCTCCAGCCTGTCATGGCAAATCCTTTCGAAAAACCATTAATCAGCAATAACTGAGGTATAATTCTGGGCTCGGCGGTTCCGATACTCGTGTGCGCATCGTCGAAAACGATATACTCATAGATTTCATCCGAAATAACATAGATTTCCGGGTATTTGAGCAAAACTGCGGCGAGGGCTTTGAGTTCTTCGGCAGTGTAGCAGCTTCCGGTCGGATTAGATGGAGAGCACAGAAT
>JAIUMT010000199.1 GCA_022565415.1 Balneolales bacterium
CATCTATTCGACGCATATTTGCGGTGAATAATTCATGTAATTACCGCAACAAAGATTAAGTCAATGGCAAAATACATTTACGAGTATAAAGACTTAGTACAGAAAGGAATCTTGCGGCAAACGGATGAAGGTGGACGGAGTGTTAACTACGAATTAGTTTTCTAAAAACGAATCGTGAATCGCGCATAAAAGTCCCGAATTTGCTGGGTATGATTGGCCGTGATGCGCTTGTATAAGTCCGTTCTAAAACGATACCGCATTTCGAAGTTCAACCTGCTCGAAAACGTGTATCTGTATCGGGCTTCAGCCATGGTCTGATTTGTAGAAAAACTCGAGGAAATTACCCAATGTGGGTCGGTCTGACCATATAACAGGCCAAATGTATGCTTCTCTAATACGTCATTGGCGTAAGCTGATACTTGCCAGGCCACGCTAGATGTTTCAAAAAGTGGGGTTTCGGGAGCCAATGGTGTTCCAGCATCGGTGGCTCGTGGCGAGGAGGGGATGAAGCCAAGTTCGCCTCCGGCCCAAAGTTCTCCGGTTCCGATGTCAACGGGCACTCTCATCATAGCACGACCGGTAAGTACGGTTAAATTTTGTCGCGATCCATCGCGTTGGAAACTGCTCGGATAAAATGAGAGTCCGATTTCGCGCTGAACCCATAGTCCGCTGGTGTTGCGATGAGCTAAATTCACATATCCTGAAAAGCGGCTTGCGTCGGGACTGAAATCCATCGGGGTTCTGGCTGCGTGCGAGCTTCCTTCCGGACTATTATGATTGGCGATGAAATCGAGCTTCCAGGTTGGATTCAGGTTCCATTTCAGCCAAAGTCCGTCGGTGTGGGAAATGCTGAGGGTGGCGGCGTAATATCTATCCATGCCTTTTGGGATGAATCCTGCGAGGGGAAATCGGCCTTGAAATCGCCCTGCGACCAATTCCAGATTTGGTTGAATTTTCCAGGCCAGGTTGAACTCGTCGATTGTGGTTGTGCCTGCGCTGTAGCTTCCGCTTCCGCCGGTGTGACCTTGCAACGGAAAGTCGAAATCATCTTGGTTGGTTGCATATCGGCCGGCAACGCGGGTTCTAAAACGCAAATTCGGATTGATTTGGTAATTCATTCCGAGGTGAAGTCGGGCATTCAGGGCGTTGGTTGTACTTGTGGATGCATCGTTTCGGCTTCGGGTCTCGACGGTGGTGAAAACAGTTCGGAAAGCGCCGAAAAATTCCGGACTTGAAGACGTGTTTTGGGCGGAGATATCTTCAAATGGAAGCGATAAAAGAAGCAAAAAGCCTAAAATGGTAACCGTAGATTTCATGATGTGCTATCTCGTGGGAAAATTACAATACGACATCAAAGGTACCCAATATTTAAAACTATTGTCTGATAAAACCAATGGGTTTGGCTGGCCCAAGTGGACACTTGCGCCATGGAGGTAGCGAAATGCGTGCACCAGTTTTGGGCAAAAACTATTCTTTTCGCCATTAAAAAAGGGCTGCAGCATCATCTGCCACAGCCCTTTGTCGTCTATGCATGACCTCATTTCAGAGATTCATATACATAAATTCTGTTAGTTAGAATTGATGTTTGGATTCGCATCAACTTCAGCCTGAGGTATGAGGTAAGTCCACTCTTCAGAACCTGCCGGTACCTCAAAAACACCTGCAGTTTGTGCGTTTCCATGATTTGCACCAGTACGATCCAATGCCTGGTTTAATCGCTTAAGATCAAGGAATCGGAATCCCTCTCCCCAGAGCTCGATACGTCGGTGGATAAGCACTTCATCAACCAAAGCCTGTCCCACATTTAGCGAACGAACGTAAGATGGGTCACGAGTTGACACCAAGCTTAGCAGTACATCTGCTGCAGTTGGGTCATTTAGTCGTGCTCTGGCTTCAGCTTCAATCAAATACATCTCAGCAGCTCGCATATAAGGAACATCCATTTGGGCGTTGTCTTCACTTGCAGCCAGGAATTTTTGATGTGTGTATGGGAACTTAGCGAAAGCAGAAGGCAAATTCAGATCTGGGTGTTGTCCTGTTGGATCAAACCATTGTTGCCTAACATCAGTATCTGATATTTGATCGTATAACAGGGTATTTATTGCGCGTGGGTTCGTTCTAGTAACAATAGTGCTATTATTTCTAGACATATTTGCACCAAAGTGACCAAATCGATCTGTTTGCTCAAGAACTACACCTGTTCCCCACATCCACTCACCAATGGTGTAGTCGTTGAATCCACCAAGTAGCTCTGTTTCGCTCATGAGGGTGTATCCTGCACGGGCTTGAGCAGCAAAGCTTGCGGCTTCTGTCCAGTTTTGCTGAGTTAGATATACACGAGCGCGTAAGCCTAAAGCAACGCTTCGGTCGAGGTGTGACTTGTTCGGACGATTATAACCCTGCAAGCGATTAGCAGCTTCTTCCAAATCGTCATGAATTTGTCGGTACACATCTTCAACTGATGCCCGGGCCTGACCAGCGTTGCTAACTTCGATAACTACCGGTATACCAGGATGACTGTTGGTAGAGGCAGCGTCGTAGCGATCGGCATATAACTGAACAAGCTGATAATGAGCAAATGCACGATAAGTAAGAGCCTGACCAATTGGAATATTGATTGCAGATTGATCACCATCGGCATTATCCTCGCCATTTATTATCACATTCGCGTTTCGAATTATTTGATAATAAAATAACCAAGGGAATCTATTATCTCTGGCAGATGCGTTTCTATGCACATTCCATTGATATAAGCCATAATGCCATGTGCTTGATGTTCGTGTCATTACAACATCTTCGCCCATTGCATCATTAAAAATCATCAATGCACCTAGGCCTACACAACCCTGGCATGATAAATATCGCTGATAAAGCGATCTGTGAATACCATTGATCCCCAACATCATGTTCGCTGGAGTCGCAGTTACAAGCTCATCCGAAACGTCTTCAGTTGGCACGGTATTCAGGAACTGGTCGTCGCACCCCGAGATACTTACCAGAAGTATCATCAAAGCGCCGGTTAATACATGTTTTTTCATAGTTTTCATCCTGAAAATCAAATTAAAGAGTAAGGTTGATGCCCAATGTGAAAACACGGGATGGTGTGTACCTGTTCTGGGTAGTTCCATTAAATTGCTGAGCGGCTTCCAATCCGACACGGGCAGTATTTTGGAATAAGTTTTCTGCATTGGCATAAACTGTTGCTCTACTAACACCATATTGTGTGGTGAATTGGCGTGGGAGTTGATACGAAAGGTTAACATTACGAAGGGCAATGTAATCTGAATCAACTAACCAACGGCTTGAAGCTGCATTAAATGAAGTAGACTGAACTGCATCAAGACGCGGGACATCGGTAACATCGCCGGGTTGTTGCCATCGGCGGTGAATGTCAGAGCTGAGTGCTCGTCCGTATTCGCTACCGGGATGCATCAAGAGTGCATAGTTGCTGTCGTACGTTTTTCCACCTACTTGATAAGTGAATAAGGCACTTAGCGCAAACCCTTTGTATGAGGCAGAAGTACTAAAGCTACCGAATAAGTCTGGCATGGCAGACCCTACAAATGCATATTCAGCATTGTTATGGTTCGTGGTTACATTAACACCATCAACTACTCGGAGGTCACTTCCACCGTCTTCGATAGCTTCAGGGGAGGCAATGTATAAGCCAGCACCATCTGATGGGTCAACTCCATACCACTGACGAAGCCAGTAATCGTAAATTGATCCGCCAACAACTAGTTTTTTAGTGCCTGTAATGATTTCTTCCTGAGGTAACACCTTGAATTCATTCTGAATTGTTGAGGCGTTAACAGTGAAATTCAAAATGAAGTCACGTGTTCGAACAACATCGGCACCAACAGTTAACTCAATCCCACGGTTAAACATGGTTCCGATATTATCTGGATATGAATCGAGACCAGATGATAGCGGTAATGGTACATCAAAAATGAGGTCTGCGGTTTCCCGGTTGTACCACTCGAGTGTACCAATAACTCGACTGTCGAATAGTTCGAATTCAAGTGCTATATCGGTTTGATCGTTAGATTCCCATTGCAAAGCGGGGTTTCCAGCAGTTCCGAGCAGAATTCCGGCCTCATCAGCGTTGTTGTTTCCCAGGTTGTAAAGTGCCTGGTAAGCATAAAACGACAGGGCTCCGTGCGATAAGTTGGAATCATTACCAACTTGTCCATACGAACCACGCAGTTTCAAACTGTTAACCCAGTTTACCTGGCGCATGAAATCTTCTTGATCAACTCTCCAGGCCAATCCGACTGACCAAAAGTTATTCCAGCGAACATCACTTCTGAATCGGGAAGAAGCATCACGCCGGATAGAACCAGAGATATAATACTTGCTGTCGTAGTCGTAGTTGACACGAGTGAAATAACCCTCTTTGCGGTATTCACGTGTGTTTGACGTACCAGCGAGAAGATTTACGTAGTTGATGAGTTCTCCGTTTCCTTCAACTACCTGAATGCCACGTCGTGCGAAGACGTAGTTTCTTTCGTATTGAAAGCTCTCGTGACCCAAAAGCGCAGCCACGTTGTGCCTGTCGAAATTTGTTCGATAGTTCAACAACTGACTTAGCGTGAGGCCACTTATACTGATAGCTGTACGGTATGCATCTCCACCAGGAGCGGCATCACCAATAATTGGGTTCCGGAAGCGGTCGGTATTGAGCTGTCTTCGATCTAGTCCTGCGTTGAATGTAAACGTGAAATCTCTTAAGAAATAGATTTCGCCATAAGAACGCAGGTTCAAGTTGGTGTTTTTATCGAGCTCTGAGTTGAGTAGGTTTTCCTGAACCACGTTTCTACCAGTCTGCTCGGGGCGACCGTCGCCGGGATCAAATGTTTTAACGCCACCAATCAACTCTCCGGTAACCGGATCTCTGAGGTACAGTGGGTAAATCGGACCCATTGTACGGGTACTACGAAATGGATTAACGAACGAGGTATTGCTGGATACTCCATCAATTGCCTGGTTTGCCTCGCCAATTGCAACGGAGGAGTTAATCCCTACTTTAATCCAGTCACGAAGTAACGAATTGATATTTAAGCGTGCGTTATATCGCTCAAAATCAGAGTTCTCGAGATATCCGGTTTCATTTAGATAACCAAAAGAAGCATAATAATCGGTGTTTCCGGCTAAACCGCTGTAGGATAGATCGAAGTTACTTCTTGCTCCAACGCGTGATAGTGCATCTTGCCAGTCGTCGTCGTATAGAAGATTGGCGCTCGGATTCAACTGACCGTTTGTGCCAACTATCTGGTCGTTTGCAACGCTAAATGGGTTATAGCCAAGTAGATTAAAAATTTCGGCGCTTGCGAGGGCATTTGCGTCCTCAGTAGACGTGGTGCCTGAAATAGAAAGACTGTTTCGATAAGCTTCCCACATCAGCGGATAGTATTCCATAGCATTTACACGCTGGTATTCTGGAATTGACCTGCTTGTGATACCTTGACTCATCCGAACATTTATTTGCTCCCGCGCTGCGCCCGAAAGTGATCGTCCGGATTTTGTAGTAATCATGATAACGCCATTAGCTGCGCCGGATCCATAAAGTGAGGTCGAAGCAGCATCCTTAAGAATGGTTATTGATTCGATATCACTTGGGTTAATACTGGCAAGCTCACCCGAGTAAATAGAACCATCTACCACGATAAGCGGGGCATTTGATGATGAAACAGATCCGATTCCTCGAACCCGAATACTTGGTGATGAGCCGGGCTGACCACTACCAGGAGATATTAATACTCCGGCAGAAGCTCCTTCAACGGCTTGTGTTGCGCTAGTTATAGATCGTTGCTCAAATTGACGGCCACTAATTTGAACAGCTGAACCCACGAATTCTTCTCGGTTAATGGTACCAAACGCTGTTACAATAACATCATCAAGTAGTGTTAAGTCTTCGTTTAAACTTGCATTAATTTCAGACCTGTCTCCAACAGGTATTTCAATTGATTGAAAACCAATGTATCTAAAAACGAGAACGGCGCCCGTTTGAGGTACATTTATCGAATATCGTCCATCAAGATCGGTAACTACGCCTCGTGTAGTGTTCTTGAGGATGACGGTTACACCAGATAACGGTGTATCGTCTGCCGAAGTCGTAACCACACCAGTAATGGTACGCTCACCCGCTTGTTGCGCATGAGCTACTGATATAGTAATCGACAGCAACAATAGAATTGTTAGTGTTTTGTACATATGTCTATTTTAGATAAGGATTAATTGACGACTGGATAGTCATAGCTATCTGCTTGTATTTAAACAGA
>JAIUMT010000200.1 GCA_022565415.1 Balneolales bacterium
GTATCAGCGTATCATTCCGAGGTTCCCTCAGCTCAAACTGATTATCGCCGGCGAGGGCAAAAGTCGCAAACAAGCCGAAGCGTATGCGAGGCGTTACGGACTTCATAACGTGTACTTTGTCGGATATGTAGACGAGGCCGAAAAACGGCGACTATTTCGAACATCCGATGTGTACATTGCTCCGGCGCTTTACGGCGAGAGCTTCGGAATTGTGCTTCTGGAAGCGCTGGCGGCTGGAACTCCGGTCGCTGGATATGGAAACTCCGGATATAAATCGGTGATGGCCGACTGTTCGCCCGAAAACTTCCCCGTACCCGGAGACCTCACTGCGCTTGCCGCCCGTGGCGAGGTGATTTTGGCCGACGAAGTTTATAGGGCCAGGATCATCGAAAAAGGTTTCGCTCACGCCCGGAAATATGATTGGAATGAGGTGGCCAATCGGGTAATCGAAGTTTATGAAACGTGATACCCTTATCTTAGCGCGATGTATTACGATCATATCGCATTTATAACCACCAATCCGGATACGGGTTTTCATCAGGCAAAAATTGCACATATTGCCGGATCGATTGGTGTGTCGCCCGATGATATAACGGTGCATCATTTCGAACGGCATGGGGAAGGGGCCGACAGAGGCTGTTTTTCGTCGCATTATTATTTGTGGAATTTCATCGCGAACGAGGGTTTTGAACGTACATTGATTTTAGAGTATGATGGCGTTTTTTTGAAGAATGTTCGTCCAGACCGATTTGAAAAGTTTTTGGAGGCGAATCCGGATTGGGATGCGTTTTTTTTTGGTCACCGGCCCATTATTTGGGATGAACGATTCGTGCGTAAAACCGACACCCCGGGCATCGTTCGCGTGGCCACGAACGACACGCATGCGTACATCCTCAGTAAGCGCGGAGCCGAAAAAATGGCCAGTGTGAACTGGTACGGCAAAGCGGTGGACATTTCCGTGCGTGAAAACACGGATGTGAACTTTGCTTTATTTCCGATGCGAGCCATTCAATGCGGAACATTCTTCAGCGATTCCTTCTTTAATGGCATGTCGGAGCGAAATAGTCAGTACATCCGATATGCCACGCAAAAACCGTTCAATCTGTTGAGGGCGGTGTCGTATCTTGGATTTTTGGTGGCGGTGCAACCGTGGATATTCCTCAGCAGCACCTGGTTCAGTTTAACTCAGAAACATCCGTGAATATCATTCGCCTTTTACGACAGGGATCGGCTTCCTACCTGATTTTGGCCCTATTTACTGGGGTTTTGTCGGGATTGTCGCTCACATTTTTGGTGCAGATGATTCACCGGGCGCTCACCAGCGAAGCGCCTGATCCGGTGCGATTTATCGGATTTTACATGCTGGTTTGGGCGGCGTACCTGCTGTGCACCACCATTTCCACCATAACCACCTCCGGACTCGCTCACAAGGCGTTGTATCAGCTGCGTGAATGGGTGACAGACCGGGTTTTGAATGTGTCGTTTCGCGCAACCGAAGGCCGGTCGTCGGAATACTTCCCGATTCTCACCGAAGATATTCAGATCATTTCGAACACGATTTATCGGATTCCGGCCATGACGACCGCTTTTGC
Source organism: Balneolales bacterium (assembly GCA_022565415.1). GTDB lineage: Bacteria > Bacteroidota > Rhodothermia > Balneolales > HLUCCA01 > HLUCCA01. Next base: position 1,593 of record JAIUMT010000200.1, read on the forward strand.
GACGATTTTGGGCTGTATCGGATACATGTTTTACCTGTCGTGGCAGCTAACTTCGCGCATTTTAATCGCTTTTGTGATCGTTTACATCACTATGACGGCGTTTGGCCGGCGGGCTCAGCACTACTCGCGATTGGCTCGAACCCAGTACGACAAAATCTATCACTTTTTCGAAGATTTGGTTTACGGTCTGAAGGAGCTCAAACTGAATCCGGTGTTGAGAAAGCATTACCGCGAGACTCTTTTTCCCCCGCTCATCCGCGATCATCAGCAGTTCAAATTGCGCGAGAATGTGCTGTTCAACTTCTCCATCAGATCGATTGAAATCCTGTTTTTTCCGGTGTTGGGCGTGCTGGTGTACTCCATTTTCGTGTATGGACTAGCCACGACCGATGCATTTACCGGTGTTCTGACCGTGATGTTGTTCATGCTTTCCCCGCTGTCGAATGTGGCCAATTTCGTTAGTGAGTATAAAGCCATGCAGGTTTCGTTACACCGGGTTAACGGGATGGAAACTCAAATCAACTCAAACACGGAATCGAAGCGGCCTCAGGAAAAAATTCAGGGTATTCAACCCGACCGACCGATTCTGGAATTGGAAAACATCCGCCTGACGTACAAACGCGACGATGGCGAGCCGCATTTTATGATGGGTCCGTTGAATGTGCAGATTCCTGACGGTAAAATTACCTTCATCGTGGGCGAAAACGGAAGTGGAAAATCGACCCTGGCCAAGGTCTTAACCGGACTGTACGCCCCCGACACCGGTAAAATTCGCTATAAAGGCGTTGCGATTGAGCCTCATCATTTGGAAGATTATCGCTCGCGATTTTCCTCTGTGTTTAGCGATTTTCACTTGTTTCGTGAGTTGCCGCCGGCGGCGTACGATGTGGAGGCACTTCCGCGCTGGCTAAAGGTTATGGATCTGTCCGACAAGGTCGAGATTTCTGGGAATAATCTGCGTCACAGGAAGCTGTCGCAAGGTCAGCGGGAGCGACTGGCATTCGCGATCGCCTGCAGTTACACCTCCGAAATTATGCTGCTCGACGAGATTGCCTCCAACCAAGATGCCGAATTCAAAAAACGCATCTACAACGAAATCCTGCCCGAATTACGCAACGAAGGCAAAACAATCATTGCAATTTCCCACGACGACCGGTTTTTCGACAAAGCCGATAATCTAATTCACTTTCGAAATGGCAACATTCTGTAAAAACATTTTCAGTTTTCTGATGATCACTCTGTTAAGTCAGGGAGTGAGCAACGCCCAGGTAATCACGCCTGGAAGCGATCAGTACGACTACATGCGCATTTTGCAACTTCGTCAGGATACATTGCAGTTGTATTTCAATCATTTCGATTTCATTCGGTATTATGCTCCCGAAGAGGTTCAGCATGATATCTGGGGACTTTACGACAATCGCCTCAGCGAGAATGGGATCAAAGCATTGCCGGTTTACACTCGATTTACGTACAATTCTCAGTATGATAGAAGCCGGAATAATGGTCCGTTGTGGTACGGAAAAGGTATAACGCAGGAGCTTCATGCCGGATTTCAGGCGCGTTATGGCATGCTGAACATCACGTTCCAGCCCGTGGTTTTTTACAGTCAGAATCGGGACTTTGAAATTGCCCAAAGACCGTCCGAAATGGACTGGCCGACGTTGCCACCGAAATCCGAGTTTTCGTATCCGTATGCGCACCAATTAGATTATGTGCAACGATTCGGAGACAAACCTTTTGTTCGATTCCATCCGGGGCAGTCCGACATCAGCATGCATGTTCAGAATGCGCGATTCGGGGTGGCAACACAAAACATGCAAATGGGACATTCCTGGTATAGTCCGATTGTGATGGGCGCCAACGCTCCGGGCGTGCTGCATGCTTATATCCAAAATCCGCGTCCAATATACCTGTGGATCGGGCATTTTGAGTTCAAGCAAACATGGGGTGTGGCGCGTGAATCGGAGTATTTCGACGACGTCGCCGACAACAACAACCGCTATTTCACCAGCTTCTCGGGAGCCTGGATGCCGCGCTACATGAAAGGACTTCACTTGGGTTTCAACCGGGTATTTTTCAAACGTGGCGAAGAATTTCGATTCTTTTCGGATGATCTCGTAGCCACTATGCACAATTTCAACTCACCAATTAACGAAGACGGAGAGGGGTTTCAGTTCAACGACGACTATTACCAGATGACCTCCATCGCAGGTAGGTGGACATTTTCGGATGTCGGCTTCGAAGCGTATTTTGAGTACGTTCGAAACGATTTTGGTGGTGGTCCGTTTGGTCCGACCCCGGAACATTCCCGCGCATACACCCTCGGTTTTACCAAAATTCATGAGCTAATCGACGCGTCTCTGATGGCTTTAACGGCCGAAATGAGCACAAATGGAGCTACACGAACCGAGCAATTACGACAACCAGCATCCTATTATGTGCATAGCATCGTAGAGCAAGGGTACACCAATGAAGGACAGTTACTCGGCTCGTATATCGGTCCTGGAGGCACAGCATACAACATTTTCTTGCGCCGATATACCCGCGAGGGCATGCACGGATTCACCATCGATTACCTGCGCCGCGACGAAGACTATTATTACCGCAATTTTGAGGAGTTTAACAATTTTGATCATGAATTTTCGCTCGGCTACCGAGGTGTTATTCGTCGAGATAAATTTGATTTAGGTCTGATGGGGTTGTTAACCTGGCGCAAAAACATGCATATGATTCCCGGAAACCACGTAAATCAGGTTACACTCGGAGTTTCATTCACATATCGCTAAGGCGTATCCATATTTGCTACCATAATTGATACGCTGATTTACTATATTCACACGATCGAATAGAATAAGCGTCAATTAAACCGAATTGGGCGCGTTCGGAGGCTTTCAGACGCTGATCTAACTGAAAGCCACTATCATAAATCTTAATGTGGATATTGTTTATGGCAACTAAGGAAGCAGATAACAACCAAAAAAAGGGGATTCTAGGTAGATCGCTCGATTTTATTGAGTGGGCTGGTAACAAGCTACCCGATCCGGCGATTCTCTTTTTGGCATTAATGCTACTCGTGTGGATTTTCTCGGCAATTTTGTCGCCGTTTGATTTCGGAGAAGTGGATCCTCGCACCGAGCAGGATTTAAAAGTGATAAACCTCCTTACCGGTGAGCGATTAGCGCTGTTTTTAACGTCGATGGTTTCTGTGTTTATGAACTTTGCTCCTTTGGGAGTAGTGCTTGTTGCGATGTTGGGAATTGGGGCAGCTGAGCATTCGGGATATATCAATGTCGGACTCAAAAAGCTTCTCGCGTTTACACCACAAACATTGCTTACACCGATGTTGATTTTAGTGGCCATTGTGTCGCACACGGCAGCTGATGCCGGATATGTACTGGTGATTCCGCTTGGAGGGGTTATTTTCTATGCCGCTGGCCGGCATCCGCTAGCAGGAATTGCGGCGGCCTTTGCCGGGGTATCAGGTGGTTTTAGCGCGAATTTCATTCCATCGGGAATTGATCCATTGTTACAGAGTTTCACCCAGGAAGCTGCCCAGCTTGTAAATCCGGAGATGTTGTTGAATCCGTTGAATAACTGGGCATTTACATCGGCCTCGTCCATTTTGATTGTGTTGGTTGGCTGGTATGTAACCGATAAAATTGTTGAGCCCCGATTGAAGAATATAGAAGTTGATCCCGGTGAAGAGGGACTTCCGCAAATGGAAACCGTTTCTGCTAAAGAATCGAAAGCTTTCTGGATTGCGACAGCGGCGATGCTTGGTTTCCTGGCGTTGCTCGTATTCTGGGCGTATCCGCTCGACTCCCACTTGCGCGATGCAGATGGAAATCTGACCACGTTCGCCGCTCCGTTGATGCGCTCGATTGTGCCGATCATCTTTTTGGTTACGGTGGTGCCTGGCATTGTGTATGGATATTTGTCGGGGACGTTTTCGTCGAGCAAGGATCTCATCATGACCATGACCAAAGCCATGCAAAGTATGGGCTACTATATCGTGATGGCATTTTTCTGCGCGTTGTTCATCGATGCGTTTGGTCAGTCGAATATTGGAATTTTGATCGCTCTGAAGGGTGCGAATTTCTTGCATGAGTTGAATCTGCCGGGTCAGGCGACCATCGTTGGAATCATTTTCTTATCGGCGTTTGTGAACTTGCTGGTAGGATCGGCTTCGGCCAAATGGGCGCTTATAGCTCCGATTTTCGTGCCGATGTTGATGCAATTGGGTATTTCGCCCGACTTAACCCAGGCTGCGTATCGGGTTGGTGACTCGGTTTCGAACATTATCACGCCATTGCTTCCGTACTTCCCGCTGATTGTAGTTTTTTGTCAGCGCTATGTGAAAACGACCGGTATAGGAACTCTGGTTTCCATGATGTTGCCCTATTCGGTGATATTCCTTATAACCTGGACGATATTCTTGCTGGCGTATTGGGCGCTTGGAATTCCGCTAGGATTACAATCCAGCTACGTATATCCGTAATTTTATAGCAAACTATGAGTACATCCGAATTCAGCACGGATGTACTCTTAGTTTTATACCGGATTTGTGCAGTGTTTTCTGAGTAGGGGCTGGTGAATTATGTTATAACCAGCTTTGTGTCGGGTCTGATTCGAGTACAACTTTTTGGTCTGGTTGGCCTAGGTCTGGTTTCGAC